>JAEXFF010000233.1 GCA_023400335.1 Bacteroidota bacterium | reverse complement strand
CTGCCCGGGTACCCCGTTTTTGTGGTTTGAATTTTGGTCAAATAATATTACTTTTACAAAATCAAGCGAAGGCTGGCGGCAGAATAAGCTTTAAATTTATCCTTTTCTGTATTCAGGTGTTGAAACATGATAAAAAAGTTAATTATCCGGATATTGTTGATTTTCATGATAACGGCTTTTTCTGCTGTTGTAGTGGTACAATGGATATGGATAAAATATGCTATACGGGAGCGGCAATATAAGTTTTCGTCCAGGGTGTATGATGTATTAAACCGGGTCGTAAACCGGGTGGAAGAGATTAATTATATGAAATACCTGTTAGAGGTACAGCAACAACTGGGGGAAATACAGAATTATAATGAAATGATTTCCTCTTCAGGAGTGAAAAATAACTGGCCTTCGACCTACCTGTTCGATTTTTTGGATAATAATGTAAACCGTTTTAAAGAAGACCGTTCTTTTTTGTCGGAACATTGGAAAGCCTTACCGCAATCGGGGGCCAGGAAAATGAGCAGTCAGGAACTTATTGTACAAGCCATAAAATCGACAGGATTTACCCCGGGAGATTCCGTTTCTTCTGTTAATTTTTACGCTTTGCTCAATGAAAAACTGAAGGAATTTATGATTCGTCTGGTTAAAGAAAAGGATCCTCAAAATGTTTCTATACAGAAAAGATTGGCTAGTATTGATCTCCAGAGTTTAATGAATGGTTATTTCCGGGGATATAATATTCGTTTGCCTTTTACCTATGAGATACTGACTAAAAAAGATATTTTAAATAAGGTCCGGAATAAGGACTTACAGAATTTTTATTATGTTGATTTATTCCCTTATGATTATGTGAAGAAAGATTACTATCTGGGGGTAAGTTTCGCATCTGTACAGCCGGTTATTCTGGAGAATATGAGTTGGCTGTTTTTAGCTTCCGGTTTTTGTATTTTTGGTTTATTATTTGTATTTATCGTTACGATTTGGATTATTGTGCGGCAACAGAAATTATCTGTGATAAAAAATGATTTCATCAATAATATGACGCATGAGTTTAAAACTCCTATTGCCACAATATCTTTAGCTACATCGGCAATCACGAAAGAAAAGGTATTCAATGACAAAAAACAATTGCTGCATTTTAATGCCATGATTAAAAGTGAGAACGAGCGGATGAACAAATATGTGGAACGGATTCTGGAACAGGCAAAAATGGACCGGCATGAATTGCATTTGTGTAAGGAAGAAACGGATATGAATAAGTTGATTCAGGAAGCTGTGGGGCATTTTATGCTGCAGGTGCAGAATGCCGGAGGAAAACTGGAGTGCCGTTTGGAAGTAGCGTATTTTATGCTGTATGTGGATCAGGTACACATGCAGAACGTCATTTCGAATCTTCTGGATAATGCTGTCAAATATTCTTTAGGAGCTCCTGAAATAGAGGTTTATACCCGGAAAGAAGGAGAGCATCTGGTTATCGGGGTAAGCGATAAGGGAATCGGTATTTCAAAGGAAGCTCAGCGAAAGGTTTTTAAACGTTTTTACCGGGTACCGAATGGAAATTTACACAATGTAAAAGGCTTCGGATTGGGCCTGAGTTATGTGAAGTCAATTGTGGAGTTGCACAACGGGCAGGTGCGGTTAAACTCTAAAAAAGGAAAAGGTACCCTGGTGGAAATTGTTTTTGGGATAGAATAGATATAATCGTAACAGGCTTGAAAAAGTATAAATTAAAAATTCAAATATAAATTAGGTATGACACAAAAAATATTATTGGTAGAAGATGATCCTTGTTTTGGTTCTGTTTTACAATCTTACCTTCAGTTGTCCGATTATGAAGTCACTTTATGTGTAAACGGAAATGAAGGATTAAATGCTTTTCGGAAAGAGAAATTCGATATCTGCCTTTTAGATGTGATGATGCCGGAAATGGATGGTTTTACACTGGGAAAGAAAATCCGGGAAATAGATTCTTCCGTGCCTTTTGTCTATATTACGGCTAAAAGCCTGAAAGAAGATATGAAATTAGGTTATGAAATCGGAGCTGACGATTATATCGTGAAACCATTTGATTCCGAATTATTAATTTTAAAGATTAAAGCGATACTGAGCCGTTGCGAACACGACGGAAATGAAGGAAAATCGAAACTAATCCGTATCGGCGAGTACGAATTTAATACAGAATTGCGTACAATTTCGAAAGGGAAAGAAGTGATAAAACTGACTCCCAAGGAAGCCCATCTGTTGATTTTGTTGTACGAACATCAGGACGGTCTGCTGATGCGGGATAAAGCTTTGAATGAAATATGGGGAGCGAATGATTATTTTACAGCCCGTAGCATGGATGTTTATATCACGAAATTGCGTAAATATTTCAAAGATGATTCCAATATCCGGATCGAAAATATACATGGGTCCGGATTTCGTTTAGTCATAAAATCATAGAAAGAGCCGGCTAGGATAAAAAAAGAATCGTATTGCCGCCTGCTAAAGGTACAATTGACGCTTCGCTGATCGGAGAAGAGAAAGTTGCTGATTTTTAATCAGGCCTGTATTTCAATCAGAGAAGCGTCAATTGGTTTCCGGAGAACTTGAATGCCTCATTTAAGAACGAACTGTCTGTCTGGTACACCCGTTTATTGGACTTCAATTTGTTGTGTAAGGCTATGGGAAACAAATTCGGGGGCATACACCGACTGAATGGTGGCTATGCCATCCTGATAAACTCCTGCCTGATTTACCCATACCGGATATTCAAATACATAGGTTCCTTTGGGTAAGTAACGGATAAAGAAATTAGTTACCCCGTCTTTTATTTCTTGATAATAAAACGTTCCGTATTTCCATTGATTACCTGAAATTTGTTGAACCGGTTCGAAACAGGCTGCACGGGAATCTTTTAGATGTATATATTCCATATCCCGGTCTACGCTAATCGTGAGGCGCACGACAATTTTATCCCCGATATTCACAGAGGATTGGAAAGGAATTAATTGAACTCCGGACTCAGCCGTTTTCTCGATAAAAAGTTTTTTCTCTATGTTTAAAGTATTTTTCTTCTTTTTCTGCACCTGTTTGAGCTGAGCGAAATATTGTAAATAAAGGCCACCCCAGCTTGGGACATCCTGTTCTTTTGTAATCGTTAACCGGGACAAATCCGGTGTAATTGCCGATGCGGGATAAACGGTTTTTATATAACCCAACATCTGGTCTGCTTTATTCATATCTATTTTTTGTTTTCCTAAAGCTACAGTTAATTGTTCTTTTATATCCAATTGTGTAGTGCCGGTCAGAAGTAAGGCATAAATAGCATTGACCGTACTGGGTGTATTGCCCCAATTTTGTGTTTGTTTCTGGCGCAGTAACCATTGTTTCATTAAATTTGTCTGAGCCGTATTCCCTTCTATTTCATGAAAGGCTTCCATAATGGCCGTATGAACCTGTATGGCAGAATTCATATAATAACTGGAGGAATGATTGTTAGCCCAAAACATACCTAAATCTGCATTTGTGGTCGCATATTCCTGTAAAGAATTCAAAATTTTCCGGGCTGTTTCTGTCTTCCCGTAACGGAATAAAGTTGTTGCCGTTAAGGCTTTTTCGTAAAGAGAGAGCTGTTTCCATTCCTTTTCAACTAATCCCGTGAAATATTTATGGGCTTCCAAAGCATCTCCTAAGGGAATATCCCGGTAAAAACTGCGGGTATGGAGGTAGAGGATTTGGGAATATGTTATTTTTTTATTTTTCTTTTTATAGTCTTTGATAATTTCGTTGTCCAGATAATGCAGGGCTTTAATTTGCATTGTTTTTTCATTTTCTCCCCATTCAATCTGTCCTGTTAAACTGGCAACGGCTAACATATTCAATACGTTACAAGTTATAAAACGGTCCGAAGGCATACCTTTAAACCAGCTCCATCCCCCCTCTGTTTCCTGCAGCACTATTATTTTCTGTAAGGCTGTTTGTTGGAGTTGATTCAAACGGTTCAAATCGAAAAGCCGGGAAAGGGATTGAATCCGCTCTGTCTCATTTTGTGCGTCTAACGCCCAGGGGGAGTTTTCCAGAAGAATGGATTTGAGTTCCGGATTTTTTTCCAGCTGCGAAAGAGAAGTCGTTGTGTTCCCGGCTGCTGTTTTTAAAGAATTGATGGCAGCCAGAATGCGCGGATTCGCTTTAGCGATGTAACTTCCGACTGTATTTACATAAAAAGCGGCGGCAATATTGGTGATATTTTCTGTCTGGGGTTGTTGGAGGCTAGGAAGTGCTAGTACGGCATACCAAATGGGATTTGCCGTCACTTCCAGTGTAAGCCGGTAATCTTCTCTGGTAGGGGATTCGGCTTCCATATAAAAAGTGTGTGTCCCTTTCTCATTCATAAAGAAGGGAAGGGATTCCGTCAGCATGACTTTATCCGGAACCACGGCAATCAGGTGTTGTTCCCCATCACTAAAACCGGGGGTTGAAGCTATGATGCGGCAACCCATCACAGATATTTGCTGAGGGACAATAAAGCCTTGTGCAACTGTAGTGTTTTGTCCCGGACCGGCAGAAAACCCGCTCGTTTGTTTCAACCATACCTGGTTGGTAAAAGGATCAAAAAGCTCTAATATAACTTCTCCCGCCTGAAGGGTTTCGCTTTTGTTGCTAACCATTGTCTTTATTATTGTACTATCTCCGCTTCTGAAATAACGGGGCAGGTTGGGCATAACCATTAATTTCTTGGAAGTAGTGATTTCTTTTTCTATCCATCCGTGACGTAAAGAATGTGTATGGGCCAGTGCCATAAACTTCCAGCGGGTGGTTGCATCCGGCATGGTAAATTGCATCCGTACAATGCCACTGTCATTGCTGACGAGATGGGGATAGAAAAAAACAGTTTCCTGAAAATTTTCCCGAAGGACCATATTTGTATGGGGAGTTGTATTTGCAGTTTGCGGACCTTGGGAGTCCCGTGCATATTTTTTAGCGGTAAAACTTTCATCTGCGCTGGAGGGCACGGCAAATTCTGCTTCTTCTAACCTACCGGAAAGATTTCGGACTTCAGGATAGCCGTATTGTTGTTTGTATAAATTCAATTCATCAAACCGGAAAGGTGGGACAGTCTTATAAGAGGCCGGAAAAGAAAAGAACATCTCGGGTGTGGAGGAATACATATCTGTTCTCCAAAGGGGATAATTGATACGCCATTCGGGGAAAGGATTAAAATACCAGTTATTTTCCCGAAATTGGTCCAGGGATTGATCGTACATGACAGCCAGTACTTCTGCCGTTACGGGACGTCCGCGGTAGTCCCGGATAACGAATTCCCAGTTTTCTTTTTGCCCGGGTTGCAGCCGGTCCCGGAAAACTTTTGTTTGTATGGTCAATTCTTTGTTTTCTTGTGATTTATGAATTTCTATCTGATCATTAAAGAATTTCCCGTCTTTTACAAAAGAGAGCATAAGGCAAAGGGTATTCCCGTATTTTTCGGAATAAGGGATACTGAATCGTTTCACCCGATTGGAAAGTTGAAGATGCTCCCGTTTTAAAAGCCGGTAACCGTCATATAACTCATATAATACATATACATTTTCGGCTGAACTTCCGAATAATATTTCTGCATTTTCTCCGGGTTTACAATCTGTTTTTTCTTGAATCAGCCAGTTGTAGGTTTGTATCGGAGGCTGTTTATCCTGGGGAGAATAAAGGTAAAAGATGGTTTTTTGTTCACTATTTTTCCCTTTTACAATTACCATATAAGCTCCCGATGCCCATCCTTTTAAATTTAATTGTAAGGAGTCGGCAGAGGTGAGGATCTGGCCTTCTGTTATCTTTTTTTCGATCTTAACACTGTCCGGCTGATAAGTTTGTGCCGGTGAATGTAAAGGCATTAATTTGTAAAATGTGTAGTTTACATTTTCAAAAACTTCATAATCCGAAGAATTGCGTGCCTGAATGGATAAAGTCTGGGGAGTTTCTTTATTGACATATTCCGGGAAGCGGATTTCTATTGAATAAGGAGAGATGCTCATCGGGATATTGACCGACGTCTCCTGTGTTTCCCCTTTGGAGTCTGTAGCCGAAAGGAGTATTTCGTAATAATAACTTTGCGGAAAAGCGGGATGGGGCGTTGCCGGCACTTTTGTCGGCACTTTTATTTGGAATGTTCCGTTTATATCCGTATTTAACTGTCCTTTTACAGGAGATTGTTCGGGTGCTTGCCAGCGGTAAACCTGTTTTAAGCAGATTTGATAGTTTAGTTTTGTATCTTCCAAGGTGATGCCTGAATAGGTTTTTATAGAACCGTTTATTTCGAGGGTATCTCCAAAAGCATACGGTTTTTTTAAAGGATCGACCTGAATTTCTATTTCAGGCCGCTTGTACTCGGCAACTTCAATTTGAGTTTGTCCGTTTGTGGTGGTGAGGAGGTAAGTACCATTGAGGCTTTCTTCCGGTATGACAAAGCTCCCGCTGAAAGAGCCCCATTCATTGGTTTTTACCGTTAATTCCTTCCAGTTTTGTCTGTTGGAGAGATTGTAAAACTGGATGTTGTATGTTTTTCCCATATTGAGTACAGCGGTATCTTGGGAAGAAGTCCACGCTATGCCGCTGAACAATACTGTTTGTCCCGGACGATAAATCTTGCGGTCTGTAAAAAAAGTTACATTTTGAACTTCCGGATTTCTTTTATTAAAGAAATAGGGGTTATAATAGTAAGAGTGAATATAATTATTGGGGTTTTGTTCATTTGTCACCTCGTAATAAAATTGTTTGTATTTTTTATTATTATAAACGAGTTTTAAAGTGGCCATCCCATATTTATCTGTTTTCAATTGAGTAAGAGAAGTCAGATGGGCTAAAGGCGGATATTGCTTTTCTGTTGCCTGATAAATGCGAATGGTCGCGTTCGGGATAGGTTGCCCGCTTTGTTTGTCCCGGATCATAAACCGGACCCGATGGTCGTTTTCAATTTGAGTAACGGTAAAAAGATCATTGACGATAAACATCATTTGATTTGTTTTCTTTCCATTCGCTTCCATTGTGATTTCATACATCCCGCTTTTCAGAGCCGGTAGAGAAAAAGAAGTGTCGTGTTCAATCAGCTGGGAAGATAATGTGTACGTTTTTGTATAAATATCCCGGGTGTTAAAAGGAGTTTTACTGTTTTTTTTCTGTTCATAGTTCTGAGTCGACTCCAGAATTTGTGAAATATGGAGTTTTATTTGAGTAATGTTTTTATAATCAGCTTCTAAGGAAAAGGGGGCGTCCGGATAAATAGTTTCGGGAAGCGAAATATGCAGTTCCGGGGTTTCAATTTGTTTTTTCAGATTTTTCAATAACCCTATTCTTTCATAATCAGGATATTCTTTTATACCTTTTTCGCAATAACAGAGAGCTTTTTTTATATCACTGAGGGTAGGCCCGGGGTAAGGCCTTTTCCAATAATAAAATTGAGCTTCTTCATAAAGCACTTCTACACTATAAGGAATACCGGAGAAATCTTTTTCCAGTTCTTGCAAACGGGAAAGATAAAGGGAGTCGTTTGACAGAATTTCTTGTCCATACATTAAACGGTCCAGATCCGCTATTAAAAAGGCCGGACGATTCGGGACAGATAATCTGAATTTCAATAAATTTTGGTAAATTTCAATAATATGGGAAGCAATATCGTAGGGTTTTGCCTTCAAAGGCATAGAGATAAATTGGGACGCTGTTGATAAAATATCCGGATTAGAGACGGATTGCTGGGGGAAAAAGCGGTTAATTGGAAAGGACTCGCAACTCCGGAGTTGTTGAATACTCCTGTAACATAAAAAATCGTATAAGGTAGGCCGCAATAATGGAGAGTCCGGACCGGTTTTCAAAATTAAGTTATAGGTGCTGACGGGTATTTTTTCCAGATCGGTTCGGGGTTCCAATGCTAATAATGCATGATTGAAGATTTTTTCAATGAAGAGATTACCGCTCCATTCTTTTATGTCTTCGGGTACAAAATTGGTTAAGGGAGTACGTTGATTGATTTGATATGCATGCTGGCTATAATAACCCTGGTAATATTCCGCTAATATAC
>JAEXFF010000275.1 GCA_023400335.1 Bacteroidota bacterium | reverse complement strand
CTGTTGTTTCCGTAAAAAATAGCGACCGGCATCCAGCATGGCCTGCAGAGGGATAACTCCGACCAGTTCGGAACCGGTTACCCGAATTCCCCTTTCTGCAGCTTTCCGGCAGACTTCATCAAAAGCTTCATGCACAGCCGTCACAGAAATATCTGTCAGATTCATGGAAATCTGTGCAATACCATATTCTTCTATGTACCAGCCGATAGCTTTGACGGATTTAAGTGTACCCGGGATCATCACATTTTTTCCGTTCTCATCTTTCACCGGTTTTCCGGTAATCGGATTACCTTCCCGCTTCACCCGTCCTCTTTCTCTTACATCAAAAGCAATAGCATTCGCACGCCGGGTGGAGGTCGTATTGAGGTTTATATTATAGGCTACCAGAAAATTCCGGGCTCCTACAGCTGTAGCCCCTGTTTTGGCGGTATGTGCGTTCAGTTCCCGCGGACCGAAATCAGGATGCCATTGTTCACTTCCCAACCGTTCTCCCAAGGCTTCGTATTCCCCGGCCCTGCAGGTAGCCAGATTTCTTCTTTCCGGCGTAAAAGCGGCAAATTCATAACAGTAAACAGGTATCTGAAGTTCTTTTCCGATCCGTTCCCCCAGTTTTCTTGCATATTCTACCGTTTCTTCCATGGTAATATCGGAAACAGGAATTAAAGGGCATACGTCGGTTGCACCGAAACGGGGATGAGCCCCTTTGTGTCGGGTCATATCGATTAATTCGGAAGCCTTTTTGACGGCCCGGAAGGCAGCTTCACATACCGCTTCCGGTTCTCCTACCATTGTTACTACGGTACGGTTCGTCGCTTTCCCCGGGTCCACGTCGATGATACTGATCCCTTCTACCGTTTTCATGGCATCGGTAATCTGATTGATAATATTCATGTCGTTCCCTTCACTGAAATTGGGAACACACTCGATAAGCTGTTTTTTCATATTTTTTGTATTTATATTCCGCCTGACATTCAGTTTTATAAACGTTTGTATATAAGATGTTTATATTTACTTTTTCAATCAGTTGATGGTCTTGTTCAGCAAGTGATTTTTAGAAATTTTCTTTTCTTACATTTGTTCTCCTTTTAAAAAGACGGCATCGATCAGATGACTTCCATAAGCATAAGGGAGATATTCGATTCCGGGAACCGGCAAAGTAATGTAAAAATTAGCCCATTTCCCGACTGCAATACTTCCGGCTTCTTCTTCAACGCCCATAGCATAAGCGGAGTTAATCGTGGTTGCATGGATCACTTCTTCCGGTAGCATTTTGTAATTGATACAACCTAAAGACATGATAAATTTCATATTTCCGGAAGGAGAGGAGCCCGGATTAAAATCGGAAGCTAAAGCTACCGGCAATCCGGCATTGATCATTTGGCGTACAGGGGAGTGAGGCATATTCAGGAAAAAGGCAGCGCCGGGTAAAACAGTCGGCATCGTCTCGCTCTCCAAAAGGCATGCAATTTCTTTTTCTCCTACATGTTCCAGATGGTCTACAGAAATGGCGTTGTATTTTACGCCGACTTGCACACCACCCGAGTAGTCCAGTTCGTTAGCATGGATCTTCGCACGCATTCCATATTTCATACCTGCATTTAACAGGCGATCGGTATCTTCTACAGTAAAAAATCCCTTATCACAGAACACATCTATAAAATCTGCTAAATCTTCTGCCGCTATAGCCGGGATCATTTCATTGATAATTAAATCCACATATGCTGTTTGATCGTGCTTGTAAAGGAGAGGCACGGCATGAGCACCCAAGAAAGTGGATTTAATCAACAGAGGAGTATTTTCTTTTAAACGGCGGATCACCCTCAACATTTTTAATTCCCCTTCCGTATCCAATCCGTATCCGCTTTTGATCTCGACAGCTCCTGTGCCGTACATAGCTATTTCTTCCAATCTTTCAAAAGCAGAGTTGTACAATTCCTCTTCAGTCGCTTCTTTTATCCTTTGTGCTGAATTTAATATTCCTCCCCCTCTGCGGGCAATTTCCTCATAAGATAGCCCCCGGATTTTATCAATGTATTCGATTTCACGGCTACCGGCATATACCAGATGAGTATGAGAATCACAAAAGGAAGGCAATACGAGCCGTCCCGTCGCATCTATTTCTTTTAAAATTCCGGTTTCTTTTTCTATTTCTTCCCGGTTTAATTTTTCCATAGGTCCGAAGGCTGCAATTTTTTCATCTTCCACTAACAGATAAGCATTGTCTATTGTTTCCAGATGAGCCATATCTTTTCCGGCCACCCATTTCCGGGGAGTTGTCTCTGTCTGTACCAGTTGTTTTATATTTGTTATCAGTGTTTTCATAAGCATATTTCTTTCTAATGAAGGCACTAAAGTAGAAAAAAAGCCCGATATTTAAAACGTTTGTGTAAAACCTTTTTTTGTTCTTATTAGAGGGAGAGAAACTAAAATTCAGTTCCGGTTAATTGAATACTTGCAAGCGATTGGCATCCAAACGTAAGAATATAAAAATCAGTATGGTAAATGCCCATAAAGAGGATCCGCCGTAGCTAAAGAAGGGGAGAGGGATGCCGATGACAGGGGCAATACCGATTGTCATACCGACATTTATGGCGACATGGAAAAAAAGGATACAGGCTACGGCATATCCATAAATCCGGGAAAAATCGGAACGCTGCCGTTCGGCAAGGTGAATAAGCCTCAGAATAAATACTAAAAATAATATGATTACTACAGTCGTACCGGCAAATCCCCATTCCTCCCCAACAGTGCAGAAAATGAAATCTGTACTTTGTTCCGGCACAAAGTTGAATTTCGTCTGAGTGCCCTGTAAATAGCCTTTCCCCCAGAATCCTCCTGAACCAATTGCTATTTTGGATTGATTTACATTATAGCCCGCTCCGGTCAGGTCTGTTTCTATCCCCAGTAAATTGTTGATCCGGTCTTTTTGGTGAGGCTGAAGATGGTCGAAAGCATAGCTTACTGAAATGGTAGCTCCTATACAAAGCCAGGAAGCCAGAAGAACCAACATAATATGTTTCATTTTCCGCTTGTAGATAAAATAAATTCCGGTGATACAAGTGAAAACATAGGAGTACAATAACAAATGGTAAAGGGAAACCGGCCATTCCAATAACCAGCGGATTCCCCATAATAAAAAGAAGCATCCGGTCAGAAAGACAAATACTTTATACCACTCATTTTTCCCCTGACGATAATACCAGAATGCTATCAGACTGGCGAAAATAATAATACATAAAACCGTAAAAGGATTATACAATAAAGTAAGGATAAAAAGGGCGACCGTAATAAAACAGAGTAAAAGGATAGAACCATGCATACCTTCCCTGTACATAACCAGGATAAACGAACTGTATACTAAAGCAGAACCGGTATCGTTTTGCAAAATAATCAAGGCAGCCGGAATAATCAGAAGGATACCAACCTGGAGTAAACTGGAAAAACGCATGATTTTAAAACCATGACGGCTCATGACATTTGCTACAGCCAATGCAGTAGCAAACTTGGCGAATTCTGCCGGCTGTATGCGGATTCCTCCTAATTCAAACCAGGAACGGGCCCCGTTTACTTCCCGTCCGAAAACCAGCACTGCCGCCAGTAAGCCGATCATTAAACCGTAAATGACGAAAGAAAAAGCCGTGAAAAATTTACTGTCCGTCAATAAGATTAAAAAACCGATCAGAAAGGATGCCCCGATCCAGATCAATTGTTTTCCGTATTTTTGAGTGATATCTAAAATATTACTGTGTGTATCGTCGTAAACAGCTGCATAAATATTCAGCCACCCCATAAAGATCAATACGGTATAGAGGAAAATAGATACCCAGTCAATATTTTTTAAAAGGTTAGATTGTCTGTTCATTCTCTTGTATATTAATTTCCTTCACCTTCTTTATTTTCCCGAGACTTCGCTTGTTTACTTACGGGCAGTAGGTTTGCATTCATCATCCGCTGTTCCAGTTCTTTTTTGCGGGGAGAGATTTTACCTTTCAGGTATTTTTCCATAATCAAACCTGCAATAGGAGCGGCATAAGTTGCTCCCCACATTCCATTTTCGACATATACGACAATGGCTATTTGCGGATTCTCCTTGGGAGCAAATGCCATAAATACCGAATGGTCGGCCCCATGGGGATTCTGTACTGTACCTGTTTTACCGCAGACCGTCACCGAATCGATGGAGGCAACGCGTGCGGTTCCTCCTTCTGCCGCTTTTTGCATCCCTTCGATGACTATTTCAAAATTTTTCCGGTCAATGGGAATGGTATGTTTTTCTGCATAATTCTCCACTTGTCCGGAAGGGCGTACGATATGAGGGGTCATATAATAACCGCGGTTGGCAATACAGGCTGCAATATTGGCAATTTGTATCGGAGTGATCAAAAGTTCTCCCTGTCCGATAGATAAGGACATAATATACATCCAATGCCAGTTTTTCGTTTTATGCACCCTGTCGAAATATTCCTGGCTGGGAATAGAACCACTCAGTTCATTCCGGAAATCCGGACATATTTTTTGTCCCAGACCAAAGGACATGGCATATTTTCTCCAATTCCCGTAAGCATCCCGGACATTGTGGTATTTGGGATTTTCCAAAATCCGTCTCCATACATTTACATAATACGGATTGCAGGAATGTTGTATAGATGCCCTCAAATCGAGAGGAGAGACGTGATTGTGACATCCCATGCGTAAACCGTTGAAAAAATAACCTCCGTGGCATTCAAAACGGGACTCCGGAGTGATTACTCCTTCCTGTAAACCAATCAGAGCCTGAATGGTCTTGAAGGTGGAACCGGGAGGGTAGGAAGCCATAACTGTACGGTCGAACAGGGGGGTATTCTCATCGTTTTGCAACTTCCGGTAATTTGCTCCCCTTTCCAGGCCCACCAAAAGTTGAGGATCATAACCGGGACTGGATACTTTCAATAATATTTCTCCCGTAGCAGGTTCAATGGCTACAATTCCCCCTTTTTTATTTTTCATCAATTGATAAGCATACTCCTGCAATTTAATATCTAAAGTCGTCGTAATATTTCCTCCCACGACTGCCGGAACATCATAGTCTCCATTGTGATAGGAACCTTTAACCCGATTGTAATTGTCCACTAACAGAATTCTTTTTCCTTTAGTACCCCGAAGTACAGTTTCATAGCTTTTTTCCAAACCGTTTATACCGATATAATCCCCCAAAGCATAATTGCTATCCCGCTCAATTTGGGCAGGGCTTACCTCACCGATATAACCAAACACATCCGCTGAATGAGCTACGTTATATTTCCGAAGTGTCCGGGTTTGCATAAAAAATCCAGGATATTTGTACAATTTTTCCTGTAAACGGGCATATTTATCGTCGGTGATCTGGGAGATAAGAATAGACGCTTTGAAATTGGAATAGTGTTTACATTTATTGATGTTTTTTTCGAGTGTTTCTTTGGAAATACCCAAAATAGATATCAATTCCAGTGTATCGAATGTTTTTACCTGGCGCGGAATAATCATTAAATCGTAAGCGGCCTGATTATACACCAATAATTCGTGATTCCGGTCATAAATTAATCCCCGGGCAGGATATTGAGTCTCTGTCCGCTGGGCATTGTTAATCGCAGAAAGCTTATACGAGTCGTCTACAACCTGTAAAATGAATAATTGTATAATACATATTCCGAATATTCCGATAATGATACCCGAAATTACAGTTTTTCTATGAGTAAATTTGTTCATTATTTCCCGAAACCTTTAAAAATCACCCCGCCTTCTCATCCTTCTGTTTATTCCTGCCTCTTTTTGATCGCAATGAAATAATAAAGGAGAATAAAAATATAAGAAACTATACTACTACACAAGATACGCATAAAAGTAATTCCAATATTGACAAATGAAAAAGCCTCAGCCAGAATTAAAACAATATTGTAAGCCAGTACGGAAAAGGAGGTATATTTTAAAAACCAGCCTAGATTTCTCATTTTATGCGTCCCTTCAATTTCATCAATTTGTTCACGGTTCAGTGTAAACTGTAATAATTTAGGACGGATATAAGCCAGAAAAGTAGTTGCTGCAGCATGAATTCCCATCGTATTATTCGCTAAGTCCATGATTAAACCGAATAAAAAGGCAAGAAAAAGCACGGTAACTTTCTTCATACCGTAAGGTAAAACCAGTATCGCTAATATATAGATATTGATATAAATATAGGAATGCAACTGGATATTGTCCAGAATTGTTATCTGAATAATAAATAAACATAAAACATGAATCCAATATTTAGCACTGTTCATTGTATCACAAATTTATCCGGCCTATTTCTCTTCATAGGTAGTGGCCTCTAATTCTCTTTTCTCTTCTTTCTTTCTGTTTTCTATCACATAGATATCCGATATTTTCTTAAAATCAGTTGCCAGTTTTACTTTAATGGATAGGAAATTAGC
>JAEXFF010000269.1 GCA_023400335.1 Bacteroidota bacterium | reverse complement strand
CTAAAAACTCTGAGGTTAATGTCATCTTCTTCCGGGAAATCTAAATCATTTTCACTGAAAGTATGATTAAAGTATAGGCATTCTTCTTCCGTATTCTCACTCATATTCCTTATTATCAGATGATCTCTTTGAGTAGGATCGACAAAATAACCGTATTTTCCTTGTCCTCCGATCATATAAGTAGCGTTCGGGTATGCGGAAGAAGTATAGTGACGTTTGGTTGGCATGACAAAAATCCAGTTCTCTTTTATTAAAATATCCTGGATCCCATTTATAATGAAATTCTTATATACAATAGTTGCTAAGGCAAAGTAATCGGAATGATATTTAGATAATTCTTTCCCTTCTAAGTTGGTTAATACAACGTATGTATAACGTGTACTATAAACAATTTTATCATCTGTAATTTCGAGGAAATCAATTATAGGGCCTGTAGGAGTAGAAATAATAGTTTTATACTGTAATGTATTTTTAAATTTTTTTATAGAATGAATGGAAGAAGTGTACCATTCGTTTTTGTATTTTTTTAAATAAAGGGGAAATTCATTTTTGGGAAGTGGTGTAATAGTATGATTTATCTCTTTCAAATTACCTGAAAGTGGAATAGAAGTAATGTAATTGTTTTTTATAAGTAATGTAAAAAGAGTATCATGTTCGAAATACAGGCTTTGCAAATTATATTTTGGCCATTTATCTGTATCCTTGATCTCTTGAGAAATACTGTATAATAATTCAAATTTATTAACTTTATTATTTTGGGAATAAAGTTGGTACCAAACTATACTTAAGAATATAAATAATAGTGTCTTCATGTTAAAATTTAATAATGTCCGAGTCCTGCAAATTTATTTGGAAATCCTGTCGTAGATCCACTTTTGTTATGAATTTGTCCTGTACTATCAATAGGATTAAATTTTATACAACCCGGATTATTCCTATTAATTGTAGCATGTATTATTCCTAATCTGCCTGATAAATATATAACTATGCCTGTGTGGTTGGGGTTTGTATAAAAAAGTTGGTCCCCTTCCTGAATATCTGCGGGGTCAGATGAAAATTTATTCTTATCTTTAAACCATTGCATTTGTTCTTTGACCGTTCTGGGTAATTGAATATTAAAGTTTGCAGCAATTTCCTGAGTAAGTTTTGAACAGTCTATCAAACTGTCAGCACCAGAACCATATCTTCTGTCATTATTTAGAAGCTGTTTTTTAGCACATCCGGCAATTTGTTCAGCTAATGTCATAGCCACCAGTCCTTCACCGGCCCATTCTCCAATCTCTGTTATATTTTTATCATTATTATCTTTTCCACCGCCTCCGCCTCCACCGCCTCCACTATCACCTCCCCCGTTATCCTCCCCGTCTCCTTCGCCCCCGCCTACTAATCCTCCCCCTCCGCTTCCCCGGCATTCCGGCGGTAAGCCTAAACAAATATCTTGAGTGGGACATACGTTTCTACATGCACCGCAGCAAATACATTCATCATCATTAAGTAAAATATTTTTGTAATAATCATTCACTGAAGCTACATAAATAGCTCCAACCGGGCATACACTTATACACCATTTACATCCTATGCAGTCGATAACTCCCATGATTTATTGTAATTTAAAATAATCTCTGCTTTTTTGATTTTGTAATAACGTCTTGAATGCATCTTTTGTCATGACGCAGGGTAAAGCATAATCCGGGCTTAAAATCAATTCTTTGTCAGTCTTTTGTTTCAAAAGTTTTATAGGATAAATGATTTGTCTTTCCAGAGGAAAATGAACAAAATAAATTTTTTGACCGGGTATCTCAGTGGAAAAAGTATACATATTTTTATGAGTTTCCTGACAATCCGTAATGATATTTTGATACCGATAAATATCGAAATTACATTTTATAAGTCCAAATACGTTGAAAGAGGCTAAATAATCAACTATATGCTTGGGATCTTCCCTAACTTCATAATCAGTAATAAGAAGAATAGTTCTTTGTTGTCTGTAAATATTTCTATGGTTTTCATAATACCCTAAGTCCGAATTTTCTACATATTGAACTAATTGTTGTCTTGTATCTTCTTTTAAATTAATTGCGGAAATATCCTCAGAATTACAAGTGATCAAGAAAGAGTTTAAAAAGATACTACCTATCCCTAAACTGCTTAATTTTAAAAATTGTCTGCGATTCATGACGGTGAGTATTAATTGGACAGACCTAAAACATAAAAATGGGATATATCAAATTTATGACATATCCTATAAAAAATAAAGTTTTCTTTTTTAATTTATGTTAAATATAAGAAATTACACGTTAGAGCACGTCCCTAATGTGTAATTTTTATTTCACGGATTTATACTCCTCAATATATTTGTTTTAAAGAACAAGGTAAAAAGAAAATCATTTTTTATAAGATATTCGGTAAATTATATGATGACTATTTACTGTCAGCTTGATTCCTGCGTAAATTTTATTCTATCTGGGGGAAGCTTGTTTATTTATTTAAAATTAAAAAATGAAAAATATAAATAAGGAACGAAAGTGTATTGTTTTTATAGAATTTTTCCTTTTTGTGAATTTTTTGAAATCTTTCTGAATGATGCTTTTATTGGTATAAATATATTTTACTATTTCACTTTAACGATATTGTTCAAGAAGGATTTGATGAATTTAAGTGAATTGAAAAGTGGAAGAAGGGAATAAAAGTTTATTAAAAAATAAAATTACACATTAGGGCACGTCCCTAATGTGTAAAAGAGAAGAGTTTGAGGATAAATTAAGATTGAAGAAGTTGTTTTTTATATATAAAAATATAATTTTGTAAAAATTAATATTCGAGTTCTATTCAAGTCATTTTTCTCCAACGGATAAAGGTATGAAGTCTGGGTAAGCGGATTTTTATACCAAATATAAAAATTATTGTAAATCGTATTACAGGATCATTTCTGGCGTTTAATTAAAAGCATCTCTTATGAATTTAGATATTTTTCTGTTTTTGAAAAGAATTTCTAGCTTTTAATATTAACTAATTTAAAGACAAAAACTATGAGAAAACATTTGATTGTATTATTTAGCTTGCTTACTCCCTTAGGGATTGTAGGATGTAGTGACGATAAAAATGAACCGCCTGTCATAGAGCCGGAAGCTGTGACATTGGCTGTAAGTACGGAGAATGTTTATGGTGAAGAACTTGCTGTTAGTTGGAGTGAAGGAGATCAGTTAGGAGTATTTGCAGCAGAAACAGTTAACGGAACTTTTTTACTTTCCGGACAAGGAGGAGCTGCTGCCGGTAACTTTGCCGGAGAAATTACGGGAACTCCTCAGACTTACGCTGTTTATTATCCGTATACAGCTACGACTGTTATGGAGGAAAAGGTATTGTCTGTTAAAGTTCCGGAAATACAGCATTATACAGCTGGCAAATTGACAAAGGGAGAAAATCCGATGGTAGGTATGTCAGCGTCCACAACGGTAAAAATGAAAAATTTATGTGGGGTATTAGGGGTAAAAGTTGTAGCGGAGAAAAATGTCACTGTTTACAGTATTACGTTTAAGGCTGCTGAAGGACAAAAAGTCGCCGGGGATGCTGCTGTGGATATAAGTGGTGGGGCAGAAGATCCTGTACTTGTTATGTCGGGGACGGCTGCCAATAGTGTGAAGTTGAATGTGTCGGATGAGGGTTTTATTATAGCTAAAGGGAATTCTGCTATGTTTTATATTGTATTACCTCCTCAGACCTATACGGGTGCTGAAATTTCAATCCATACCGGGGATAATGAAGATAAGGTGTTTCAGGTAGAAGGAGGTTTGACGATAAACCGTTCCGCCATGACAAAAGGAGTTGAATTTGTTTTTGAAAAAGACGGAGAGCCTAAACCGGAAGACGGGACAGATTTAAATGATCCAAACCGGTATAACATCAGTGGTTTGACAGAAGTTTATTCCAACTGTTATCTGATCGGTCAGTCAGGAGCTTATTTTTTCAATGCTACCGTAATTGGAAATGGGGAGGATGGCATACATCCGGACGGAGGATTCCATACGGAATCTGTATCTATATCTCCTCTTTCGGCTGCTTTATTGTGGGAGGAAGAAGAAGGGACCGTAACTGATGTGAAACTGAGTGAGGGCGGAACCTATCTGATGTTTAATGCTGTTAAGATACCTGGAAATGCTGTTATTGCAGTATATGACGGGGCTAATGGAAGTGGTAATATTTTATGGAGCTGGCATATCTGGCTTTCTGAGACGCCCCGGGATCATCAATATAAAGATTCGGATGGAAATAACACTTACCTGGTTATGGACCGGAATCTGGGAGCTAAATATGCTCCGGCTACGGATGTACAGGCAGATATAGAGGCGATGACTACAGCTCAGCGTTTTGCTTCCTATGGGTTGTATTATCAATGGGGTCGGAAAGATCCGTTCTGGGGAGGTGCTACTGTTACGGGTATGAAGGAAAAAACGGTATTTGGACAGGTAACTGCTTTCAATACAATTGCGTATGGCGAGACTCAGGATAATGTCAATAATAATCTGTTATATGCCGTTCAGCATCCTGCGACATATATTTTGTGGAATAAAACGAACTTGGTGTGGACGGTAAATCCGGTCCCTAATCTTTGGGGGAATCCTACGGGTTATGATAATTATCCGAAAGGGAAGAAGACTATTTACGATCCCTGTCCGGTTGGCTATATGGTTTCTCCAGCCGATTTATGGCTTGCTTCTAAATTTGATGAAGCTTATGTAGGTAAGTTTTCCAAAGGCCGTATGTTTAAATATGACGGAAATAATATTGCTTGGTATCCGGGAGCCGGATTACGTTGGGAAGATGATGGAGGATTAGGAGATGTCGGAATTGCCGGATATTATTGGTCAAACTCAGTGTTCGATGCAGAAGGAAAAGGGGCTGCAGAATATCTGTTTCCGCTCAGCTCAACAGATATATTTACTTTGAATAAATATGCATCTGCTTCAGGGCATAATGTCCGTTGTGTAAGAGAATAAGCATCCATAACGGATAAATCCATTGATTTTTGGATATAACCCCTATCTCTATTTCCGGAGAGATAGGGGTTAATTATGGAAAAATTAATTCTTATTTTTGTAATTTATAAAGATTGGGATTTATTGAAAATTTGTTTTAAAGGAAAATACCATGAAGGAAAATAAATACGATGAGCTAAACTTTTTTAAGCAATACAGTCAGATGTTGCGTTCATTGGAAGGGTTGAAGGGAGCAGGAGAATGGCATATATTGAAAACATTATTACCGGATTTTAAAGGAAAGAGGGTATTGGATTTAGGTTGTGGTTTTGGGTGGCATTGCCGGTATGCCGTGGAACAGGGTGCCATATCGGTTGTCGGAATTGATCTTTCGGAGAAAATGATAGCAGAAGCTAAGACAAGAAATGCTTCCCCACGGATAGATTACCGTTGTATGGCGATTGAAGATTTTGATTTTAATCCGGAAACATTTGATATTGTAATCAGTTCGTTAGCCTTTCACTATCTGGAGTCATTTGAAGATTTATGCCGGAAAATTAATAATTGTCTGACAAAACGGGGATGTTTTGTATTTTCAGTAGAGCATCCGGTGTTTACGGCCTACGGAAGTCAGGATTGGTATTATAATGCTCAAGGAGAACGTTTACATTGGCCTGTTGATCATTATTTTACGGAAGGAAAACGGAAGACGGATTTTTTAGGGGAAGAAGTTATTAAATACCATAAAACATTGACTACCTATATAAAGGGTCTGATTCAAGCCGGGTTCGAAATGACTGATTTTGTAGAACCCCAACCGGACGAATTACTTTTCGACACGATTCCGGATATGAAAGATGAACTTCGCCGTCCAATGATGTTAATTGTGGCCGCCGTAAAAAAATAATTTCTGTTATCTGATTTGAGAATGACCGAATTTTTTTGTTTAATTTATGAACGGGATTTCAGCTCTTTTCCGTTAAAGAAATTCTTCAGGAAAAATCATTCAATGGGATTCATAATATATTAAAAAATAAAATTGCAAGTTACAAGTCAAAATTGACAGGTTACAAAGGGAGGTTAGCATTCATAATTTGTAATTGTTTATCATGGGAAGATCAGACTTGTAACTTGCGTGAAGGGACAACCTGTATTTTTATTTTAATTTAAAAAATCGGCCAATTTTTTACGTAAACGGAGTAATTGATCCGGGGAGGAAATTTCTAATTCTTGGTCGTTAGCTGTTATCCGGTAAGTGGTTACCGGTTGAAGGTCGTTTCCGGACCAATGAGTTTGTTGGCTGAGCGCCGGTGTTTCTTCCAGAAAATAATTGTCTGCAGGAGGGTCGGTTTGAATATGTATAGAAACTGTTTCTTCCTTGTACTTTTCAGAAAGAAGCGGTAAAGAAGGGATTTCTTTTTTATAACTATTCTCTTTCTCGAGTAAATTTAAAAAGGTGAGGATAGTGAAAGCTATTTTCTTCATTTGTTTGGTGGAAATGCATTGCAGGTAACTATCGCAAGTTTCCATGGAATAGATCGTATGAAAGCAATCGTTATCTGCATAATGTGTAGTGATCTTATCAAAATGAATCGGATAATCTTCTTCATTTGTCGTGCTGTTGGGAGATAAAAGCTGATGCCGGGTTAACATGGAGTCAATAATCTCCTTTATCTCTAAGAGATGTTTAAAAGACAATTGCCGGAGGGCCTGGGAACCTATCCGGAGGGAATAATGCTGCTCTGACGCATAAAGAGTGTCTGGCTTTCCGTTTTTTTTATTTACTGTTGTTTTCATCGTTTGTAGATTAGAATAATGAGTATATTTTCAGGTATTTTAGCTACAATATGGTTTTTCAATTTATATTTTGAAGTTAAAGAATCTCTTTATATAGCAATACAACATTGATAATTTAATACAATATTGTAAATGACAAAGTAGCTTAAAGCGCCGGATTATTAAAAATGGAGGAGTTATCCGTATGTATTTTTAATAAACTCCTCTATTTTAATCGGGAAAATTTCTTTTTAAAGAGGGAATAAGAGGCCTCTCCGGACTAGGTGAAATTTCGTTAAGGCAGAAATAAGGAACGGTTCCGCCTTTCCCGTTGTCCTACACTTCAAGAGCAGTGGGCACATTAATGCTCCACACGGGGGTACAGAACCGTTGTATGAAAGCAGCAGGCAAAAAAATGCCTGCCGCAATTGACAGGTTTCCCTGCTCTTGGGTAATGTAGGACAGAAGCAAATGTAGTATTATTTTTTCAGTATTGCAATATTATAAGTAAATTTTGAGGAAAGGATCAAAATTAATTATACGTTTTAAGA
>JAEXFF010000226.1 GCA_023400335.1 Bacteroidota bacterium | reverse complement strand
GGGAATAATAATACTCCTGTCATCATCACAAAAAGAGGGACACTGCAACGTACCAAACTTCCACTAAATACAGCGGTCAAAAAATTGGACCGATTCGTATCAAATTGTGCTGTAAAAGGGTCACAACAATGAGAAAAAATAACTAAAAAACACGCTAAAATACGCAATACATCTATCCATCCGATATTTTTTCTTTTTTCCATATTATAGATTTCCATCAATAATTAAATTTACCACAACACATTTTTAATCGCTAGTAGAGAATAAACTTTATGCTCTCTACCGGATTAAAATAAATATTCAGTTCCGCAGCAAAGATAAAGAAACATACTTCACTGCAAGAAATTTTAAGCTTTAATTATCGGAAACCTTTTTACAAATTTTAGAGGAAAGTCGAATTTTTACTTTTTGCTGGCTGCATTTCCATTCATTTCTACGATATCCGCCACAGTCGGATTGTGAATAGAGAGTCCACCATCCGCTATAATCGTCTGTCCCGTGATATAACAGGCATCTTCCGAAGCCAGGAAAGCAATTACAGCCGCAATATCTTCAGGTTTCCCCCAATAAGGGAGCACATTATGCCGTAAGAACACCTTCCGCATTTCTTCCGGCAAATTATTTAAAGCAGCCGGCGTCAATACTAACCCCGGAGCAACAGCATTACAACGGATATTCTTTTTCCCGGCTTGAGTAGCCGTATACCGGGTCAAATTTATTACCCCTGCTTTGGCTATACCATAATAAGTACCTCTAAAGTCAGCCGTTATTCCTCCTATTGAAGCAATATTGACAATATTACCGTTTCCCTGATTTTCCATTAGAGGGATCACTAACTGTGAAAGGTAAACTGCACAACGCAAATTAAAATGAAAAGCCTCGTCGAAATAAGAGATATCCAAATCTTCTATACTCCTGTCTTTCTGAAGATTTGTTCCTCCCACATTATTTACCAAAACATCAATTCTCCCGTATTCTTCTGCAGTAAAATTTACCAATTGCAAACAACTATCCAAATCTGTTGCATTAAAGTATCGGGACTGAACATCCGCTCCTTCTTTTCTCAAATCCACTGCCAATTCATCTGCCCGATCCTTTGCATAATCTGCAATTACCACTTTTCCTCCTTCCTCTACCATCCGGCGGGTTGTAGCTGCTCCAATCCCGGAAGCTGCTCCGGTAATCACAATTACTTTATTCTTAAACCTCTTCATATCCGTTACATTATTTTATCTACTTACCCTCTTTTATAACGTATATTTTCCCTCCATTGTTGTAAATTACACACTAGGGACGTGCCCTAATGTGTAATTTTTTGACTTCAAGAACCATTACCCTCCGGTTTATTGATATATACTCCTAAAAGGAGCAGATTTAAAATATCAGATCAATATTTTAAACTATAAGTAATAAACCACTATATCTACTCCTCCTGATAAGATATATTAAAAATAGAAAAAATCATTTTTACACATTAGGGCACGTCCCTAATGTGTATCAGGAATTTTAGTAAAAACGAAGAAATAATGGGAACAGAAAATTTTGCAATCAATGATCATATTTAATAAATTATTTACTTTAATAAAATAATATATTAATATTTTTGATTAATAAAAACTTGTTAATTCACATAAAAATGTGTTTTTTTGTTGAAAACTAAAATTATGGAACCTTTATATCAACATTTAAAAATGTTCGTATCTTCTCCAGGAGATGTGGCAGAAGAAAGGAAAAACGTAGAAAATATTGTAAAAAGGATCAATGACGTATTAGGAGAAACATTACACATAAATTTAAATATCGTAAGTTGGGAAAATATTCCGCCTGCTACAAATACCGAAGACATACAAGAAGAATTAAATAAAAAAATCAAAGAGTGTAATTTTTTTTTACTGATCTTATATAAAAGATACGGGACAATCGCTAAAAATGCAAAAAAATCGAATACAGAGAGGGAAATAGATACCATAATCGAGTGTGTCAAACAAGAAAAAAAGAAACAAATCATTTCCTATTTTAAAGAAATCTCTTCTAATGAGGATCCGGGACCTCAGGAAAAGAAAATAAAAGCTTTACAGAAAAAGTTAGCTAAAGATCATCATTGGTTTTACAAATCCTATAAAGACACCTACGATTTTGAAGTCAAACTAACTCATGATTTGTACAATCTTCTTCTGAAAATGCACACTTCTTCCTATAAAGTTGTACAATTAAAAAAATTCTGGAAATTCGGGCAAGTAGACGGGCAGAAAGGACCAGAGGTTGCGATTATCTATCCTCCAGTAGCGAAAGAGAATCTAAACAGTAAAATCAATAATTTTTGGCAAAGAAAGTTAGTCCCTTATATTAATTTTGAAGATTATAAAGCTCTTCATAAAATCATGAAAAATATTTCCATGATTGGTGGCAGCAGTTCGTATCGTGTATATTCCAAACACAGTTTACCAACGAATATAGGGGATCAGAATACGGTATGGATATGTCTACCCAGACAGGCAAAAGCCTTAGAAATACTTAAAAGAGATTATCCAGACAGGAAATTTGATATCATTCTGGGAAAAAAGAACGTGGAGCCCCAAATAGAATGGACGAATACCAAAGGTGAAAAAGTAATTATAAAGTCACCTTTATATTCTTATTTAAAGCGTCAACGTCCAGCAGAAATGCCAGACAACAATGACGTCAATTTTGAGAGTATCATAGCAAAAGATTTTGCTGTAGTGGCTAGATTTGACAAGGGGAATAAAAGAGGAGAATGGGAAAAGCTTAAAAACTATTTTATTGCGGGACTACACGGATTGGGAAATTGGGGAGCAGCATGGTATATCGACAGGAAATATTCAGATCTGGAGCAATTTTTAGACAACCAATATGAAAATATTCAAATTCTGTTGGAAGTAACTTATCAGGACGGAAGAATATCAGATGTCAGATCAATTTCAGATATCACTCAAAAAGAAATCGACGAAATGATCAGCAAAAAAAATGTGACGAATGTAATAAAAAAGTACAAAGACAATGCCTAAAAAGAACGGATAAAATTACACATTAGGGCACGTCCCTAGTGTGTAAAAAGAGAAGGGAAAAATTTTATTCCAGCTGATATTCTTTATTCCGCATATTGATTGTTTTTTTCAAATTCATTTCAGTTTTCTGAAAGGGGTTTTCCAAACCGAAATTATTTACAACAAAATTGCACACCTTCCATCCTTCTTTGGAAAAGAGAAAATTCTTCCCAAAATCCCGAATAAATTCATATTGTTTTTTGTCATAAAAATCGAATTTATCACTATTTCAATAGTATTTATATCGTTCCGAAAGAAAAACCTGCAACAGATTTCTATTGCAGGCTTAATTTACTTTTGATCGTTTTATGATTTTTCTTTGAGTGATCCAGGCGGGATTCGAACCCACGACCTACGGCTTAGAAGGCCGTTGCTCTATCCAGCTGAGCTACTGGACCAACACATTTACGGTTTGGCGGTGCAAATATAGAGGATTTTTGCGGGAATACAAACTTTTGTTTTATATTTTTTGCAAATGAGAAAGGAAGAAGGCTTTCATTTCTAAGGAGAATGTGTATTTTTGCCACTTTAAACGGAAAAGATGATAAACCCTGTCAAAGCAAATTTTTGGGCCCTGCTTCCCCTGTTTATTTTTTTAGGGGTCTATTTAGTCACTTCTTTAATTGTAAATGACTTTTATAAAGTACCGATTACCGTAGCTTTTGTTATTTCGTCTGTGGTAGCCATCGGAATGACCCGGAAAGAGAAATTGAGTGAACGGATTTCCCGTTTTTCTGCCGGAGCTTCGGATCACAATATTATGCTGATGATCTGGATTTTCATTTTGGCAGGGGCTTTTGCTCAATCGGCCAAAGCGATGGGTGCAATTGATGCAACAGTGAATCTGGCTTTACAAGTGCTTCCGGACAACTTATTATTGGGGGGAGTTTTTATTGCCGCTTGTTTTATTTCCCTTTCCGTAGGAACCTCCGTAGGAACCATTGTTGCCTTAACTCCGGTTGCCGTAGGAATAGCAGAAAAAACAGGTGTAGAATTACCTTTTATGGTAGCGATTGTCGTAGGAGGAGCCTTTTTCGGAGACAATCTGTCCTTTATTTCGGACACGACTATCGCAGCTACCAGAACACAGGGCTGTCAGATGAAAGACAAATTTAAAGTGAACAGCATGATTGTCCTGCCAGCGGCTATATTAGTACTTATATTTTACATTCTGGAAGGCTTACACATACAGGCACCCTCCCATTTAGCCCCTGTAGAATGGATAAAAGTAATCCCTTATTTAGCTGTATTGGGAACAGCTATAGCCGGGATAAACGTAATGCTGGTTTTGTTATTGGGAATCGGCATCACAGGTATCATCGGACTCTGTACTTCCGGTTTTGATGTTTTCGGATACTTTGGGGCCATGGGAAATGGTATTACCGGCATGGGAGAATTAATCGTAATTACGTTACTAGCCGGAGGCATGCTGGAAATGATCCGTTACAACGGAGGAATTGCCTATATTATTGAACGGCTTACCCGGCATGTTAATTCGAAGCGTGTTGCAGAACTCAGTATTGCCGGTTTGGTTTGTCTTGCCAATATCTGTACTGCCAACAATACAATTGCAATCATAACAACCGGCCCCATTGCCCGGAATATAGCTGAACGATTTGGAGTGGACAAACGAAAATCAGCCAGTATTCTGGATACTTTTTCCTGTTTTATACAAGGTATTATTCCCTACGGAGCGCAAATGCTGATCGCAGCAGAACTAGCCGGTATTTCCCCTCTTTCGATTATCCGGTATCTGTACTATCCGATTTTAATTGGTATTTGTGGCTTACTGTCCATACTGCTGAGGTATCCGAAACACTATTCTTAGTCTTTTCAACCTGAAGAATACATTAAGGTAAAAAACCTCCTATTGCCTTTTCATATTCTGCCAGAGCAACCTTATACTGGTAATTCGCCGATACTACATTTGTAAAAGTTTGTAACCAAGTGACCTGAGCCGAAAGGACATCGATCACCGGCAATTTCCCTTCATTATAACTAAACGTATTGAGGATCAAATTATGACGTGCAATTTCCAGGGAAGAATCCACAATATTGATTCTTTTCAGCGCTTCCGTCAAATTTACCCAGGCATTGCTTAAATCCAGCCGAATCTGATCGAGAAGTTTACTCCGTTCGAGTTCACGCGTTTCCTCCTCCGTTTCACTAATACGGACATTGTGGCGTCGTTCCCCCCAATAAAAGACAGGTATATTTACATTGGCAAAAGCGATTGTAGAAAAACGTTTATCACCGTCAATATTGATCAGGGTTGTACCCCATTTTTCTTTAATTCCCACTGCCAAATTGGGTAAATAGTTCGCTTTCACCAAACGGGTCTGCAAACGGGCCAATTCTATACCTTGTTGTGCTATCCGGTAATCCGGACGGTTTTCCAATACATAACGCAAATCATAAAGAGCGGGAACGGCTAAAGGTTGGCGTATTGAATCAGCCAGTTCTACCGGTAATCCGGCCTCATTCCCCATCATAACATTTAAAGCCTGAACAGCAGTTCTATAATTGGTTTCAGAAGTATTTAACTGTAATTCAGCTTCCTTTAAACGGGCTTGTACCATCAGGACGTCTGTTTTACTAATGGCTCCCTCCATAAACCGTTTATTGACAATATCGAATAATTCCTGTACAATCCCTACAAAACGCAAGGAAATCCGGTACAAATCGCGGTTTGCTGCAACTGTCCAATAATTGATATCAGCTGCATATACAATATTGTCAACGGTATACTCTTCTTCCAAACGGGCAATCGCTTCCTGTACACGGGCCGCCTCATATTGTTTACGCAGGCTACTTCCTGCATACACATTTTGCACCACTCCAG
>JAEXFF010000214.1 GCA_023400335.1 Bacteroidota bacterium | reverse complement strand
ATGTATAATAGCTTCTACACTCTTAAAAGCATCATCGTCTATGTCTACATTTTTCAATGCTTTTCCTACGCCCGGAATCATGGAAGCCAGATCTTTAATGTTACCCATCTTTTTGATCTGCTGAATCTGACCGAGAAAATCATTGAAATTAAACTGATTTTTCGATAATTTTTTTTGGAGTTTTTTAGCTTCTTCCGCATCAAACTGTTCCTGAGCTTTTTCTACCAAAGAAACAATGTCCCCCATCCCTAATATACGGTCGGCCATACGTTCCGGATGAAAAGCGTCAATAGCTTCCATCTTTTCACCTGTACCGACAAATTTTATAGGTTTGTTGACCACTGTACGGATAGACAAAGCTGCTCCTCCCCGGGTATCTCCATCTAGTTTTGTCAGGATGACCCCGTCAAAATCCAGACGTTCATTAAATTCTTTGGCTGTATTGACAGCATCCTGCCCCGTCATAGCGTCTACCACAAACAAAGTCTCATTGGGCTCGACCGCTTGCTTGATAGCTGTAATCTCCGCCATCATCTGTTCGTCTATAGCCAGACGACCCGCCGTATCGATAATGACAACGTCATTTCCGTTGGCTTTTGCCTGCCTGATCGCCGCCAGTGCTATTTTTACGGGATCTTTACTGTTTTCATCTGTATAAACAGGAACTTCAATCTGTTCTCCCAAAACACGCAATTGTTCGATAGCCGCCGGACGATACACATCACAAGCCACCAGTAAAGGTTTCTTTCCCCTCTTTGTCTTCAGCATATTCGCCAGCTTTCCGGAGAAAGTCGTTTTACCGGAACCTTGTAAACCAGACATCAAAATAACCGCCGGATTTCCCTTTACGTCGATATCCACGTTTTTACCCCCCATCAATTCAGCCAACTCATCGTGTACAATCTTCACCATCATCTGCCCTGGTTTTACTGCCGTCAGCACATTCATACCCAGTGCTTTCTCTTTTACCCGGTTTGTAAAATCCTTGGCTATTTTATAGTTGACATCCGCATCCAACAAAGAACGCCTTACCTCTTTTAAGGTCTCTGCTACGTTTAACTCCGTTATCTTGCCTTGTCCTTTCAGTATTTTAAACGAACGCTCTAGTTTTTCCGATAAATTTTCAAACATAATTATTCTCAGTTATAAATTACAGTTATAAAAATGAAGTAAAATCTTTCCTCCTCCTCAGGAAGGCAAAGTTAAAAAAACTTCACTAATCCGGCAATTTCTCTTCCATAATCCCGGGATTCTCCCCTTTCGCTTCTACCTTTTCCCTACCTCTTTCCCATATTTTTCAAAACGACAAAAGTTTTATCGATTAAGGAATTGTCCACTACTACCGTGAACTCATTGGTAGAAGAAATAACTTCTGTCAAATTGATTCCTTCCCAGGACAATTCTTTCATAATGCTATAATAAAACCCCGGCTGCATACTATTCCCTTTCGGCAATTTAAGTGTAACCGAAGATAAAGAATTCTGCTTAAATAAACAGACCTCATTTTTAAAATAATCCAAAATCAATTGCTCCATCGTGTCACTGACCACCAGGTTCGTTTCAAAAACCCCTTGTACTAAAGTATAAAAAACCTCTTCGTTCTTTATTAATTTTTTCAGTACTTCTATATGACACTCTAATAAAGTAGGCGAATTTTTAAAAGTATAATCGCAAAGATTACTCCTCAATATAATATCCCCCATATTGTTTAACAGCTTGTTCAACTGTACCTGTTGCCGGATTTGTAAGTAAGGAGCCAAACGATTCAAAGCCATAACAATAGCTCCTGTATTCACTTCTTTCTGCAATATTTTTTCCACATCCGGCTGCAACTGCCGGGCCAGAGCCGATACATTTATAATTCCAGCAGCCAAAGATTCCGACAAATAAGGACGGTGTTTTACAAGCTCCTCCACCGCATGAGATATACTGATCATAGTTCGAATGTTTAATTTTAAACAAAGATACACAGAAAAAAAGCAAAAACTAACACATTAACAGAAAAAAACGGCAAATCGAAAAATTTTCTACAAAATAAACCATTATAATCTGTTTTTCAGTCCTCTGTTTACTCAATAGAGCTTTATCCATTCGTAACCGTTTCCCATAGCTTCCATATAACGAATAAAATCTTCTGTTTTAATAGCTAAAGAAGCGCGATTATCATTTGGATGAAAAGAAAGTTTAGTTGCTTTTTTTAAATTTTCGTCTAAAAAAACATACACGTGATGCTCTGCGTCATTAACTAAACCGAAAGGACTTACCGAACCGGGATATAATCCCAGATAGTTAACCATCCTTTTTTCAGAAGCAAAACTCAGTTTTCCCTGTTTTAATAAATGTTCCAGGTCATGAATAGCCAGATTCTGATCACAATCGAAGATGACCAGATAATGCCGGTTACCTTTATGATTCCGGAAAAACAGATTTTTACAATGAGTACTATCCAAATTTGTCCAATATTGCTTGGCAATTTCTATGGTGGGGGCAGGCGGATGCTCGATATAATCGTATGCAATCCCTAACGTTTTCAAGGTATCATATACTTTTGACTGTCCGATCATGATCACTTATTTTTAATACACTAAACTTTTCTTTTTTGTGCTAAAGACACAGATGCTTTTTATTCAATGTTTCCCGCTTTCAGGACTTACAATATTTTCTGTTCCACTATTCCGGTATTTTCCCTGCCAAACATTCTTTTCCTTCAGTTTTTTATCCAGCATAGCTACAAATTCAAAATTTTTGATTCCCCAGTTCGGAGCGATTAAATATTCAGGAGGGGACTGATTGACAAAACGCTCCAGATAGATGTCCGGGCAAATATTTCCGATCACTTCCACGACAAAATCCAGATACTCCTCAACGGAATAAAGCCGGAATTTTTCCGGATTCCGGAAATACTCTTCGGCCATCAAGGTATCTTTTATGATTTGCAACTGATGAAGTTTTAAAACCTGTAGGGGAAGATTTCCCAAACGCACAGCTCCCTCCAGCATAGACGCCCTGCTTTCACCCGGTAAACCGAAAATCAAATGGGCTCCTACCTGTATTCCACGCTCTGCCGTCCGACATATAGCAGCCTCTGCTTCTGCATATGTATGCCGCCGGCGTATGGTCTCCAATACCCTATCATTCACCGATTCCACCCCATATTCAATGCAAACATAAGTCTGTTTTGCCAGGCCGGCAATATAATTCAGTATTTCTTCATTTACCGCATCCGGACGGGTGGCTATTACCAACCCGACAATCTTCGGATGAGCCAAAGCTTCTTCATACCTGGATTTTAAAACCTCCAAAGCTGCATAAGTATTCGAATAAGCCTGAAAGTAAGCTAAATATTTTTGTCCTTGATATTTAGTATCAAAAAAACGAATCCCTTCCTCGATTTGTGCACGAATCCCTTCCACCTGCCGGCAATAATCCGGATTAAAACTGGCATTATTGCAATAAGTACATCCTCCCCAACCTTTCCTTCCATCCCGGTTAGGACAGGTAAATCCGCCATCTATAGACAATTTTTGTACACGTTCCCCAAATAAAGTCTTAAAAAAAGACGGTAAATCCCTATATCTTTTTCCCTCCACGGCCATTTATTTTATTCCCGCGAAAGTAATATATTCAATGGAAAAATAAAATCGCAAATAACAGAAAATAAAACAGTATTTTAATCCCTCTCACCGATTTTCTCTCCCCCAAAAAGTTTCCAGAAGGGATATCTGAAAATTAAGCTCCTAACCTCCCTATAGGGACATAAACAACTCTATTTCCTTTACACCCGGTATGCCAATGAAAACAGTGCAGACACAGTCCATTTTTCTTGTCATACACAACTTCCTGAAATTCTTTTGTCTCCTTGCTTTTTTATCCGTTACCCGTATCAGCATACTTTTCTGCTTTCCTACCCTACCGTAAATCAAATAGTCCCCTTCTGCCCCGTCTTCGTGATACTTCCTCAAACAGAATACTCAGCCGTCCCCGTTTTATCCCTTCTTTTAGTTTATAAAAATCATCCCGTCCGTTTACTGACAACTGACAAAAATTAACTTTAAATGCCTGTAACTTTTCCTCAACCCACTCTTTTTTACCTGTAACTTACATACTGCGATAAAACTAAATACCGCTATTCAAACGCAATTTTTCATCAGTGTATGCTTTATTTAAAACCAAATTCACAACTAATCTCTTCATTACAAAACCAAACCCATAGTTATTTTTTATTTATCTATCCTGTTCTGCTCCATTTAATTAGAATTTATAACGTTTTCATGATTTAATCACATAAAAACTGCATTCAATATTTTCATGTTTCAGTAGAAAGAACTATATTTGCGCACCCTTAAAAATAGTGGGTACTTCTGATCGATCGCATTGCCAATCAGATCATTAATAGAGAAAAATTTCTATAATATAAACCATTCCTTATGAAAAAAGGAATATAAAACAAATCTAATACATATGAGTACCAAGTACGTTTACACTTTTGGCAACGGACAGGCTGAAGGCCGTGCAGATATGAAAAATCTGCTCGGAGGAAAAGGAGCCAACCTTGCTGAAATGAATCTTATCGGATTGCCTGTCCCTGCAGGTTTTACAATTACGACTGAAGTTTGCACGATTTACAACCAACAGGGAAAAGAAGCTGTGGTTAAGTTGATTGAAAAGGATGTAAAAGCCGGAATTGCACACATGGAAAAAATCATGAATGCGAAATTCGGTTCAAAAGGTGAAGCTTTTCCGTTAATGGTTTCCGTACGTTCCGGAGCTCGTGTTTCTATGCCGGGTATGATGGATACAGTGCTGAATCTGGGGTTAAATGACGATGCTGTAAAATTGTTGGCTGAAAAATCAGGTAATCCGAGATTTGCATGGGACTCATACCGTCGTTTTATTCAAATGTACGGGGATGTAGTAATGGGTGTTTCAGC
>JAEXFF010000204.1 GCA_023400335.1 Bacteroidota bacterium | reverse complement strand
ATCTTTAAGTAATTCGTTTATACAAACCGGTTCTCCCAGCTCCTTCCGGAAATACATTCAAATCATAAATCAGGTTGAACTGAACATCGATTCGTTGAAAAACATGACCGACCAACCCGGACAAATTGCCCGTATTGATACCATACATACTTTACTCAACAATAAAATCAGAAACCTCAAGGAACTTATACGTGCTAAAAAATCCCAGACACCGGAAGATTATTACAACCAGGCAATGGCTTTAATTGAATCAAACCGGGACACTTTGACGGATGTTCCCCAGCTACAAAAACGGATAATCACTACAAGAGACAGTTCTTACATTAAAAATGAAAAAAAGAAAAAAGGGTTTTTAAGGCTCTTTTCTTCCCGCCAACCGGATTCTTCTTTACAAATTACCGTTACAAACCGTGAAGTGTGGGATACGCTTTATAATCCCGCTCCTGCTACGAATGCCGACAGTATTATGAACCTACTCAAATCGGCCTGGGAAAATTTTCAGGCAGAGACTGAAAATCTGAACCGGCAAATTACCCAAAAGGAATACAACATTGTCCTCCAAAGTGTCAGAATAACAGAACAATTAAAAAAAGTACTATACGATTACGAAAACGAAGAAATCAATTATTCCATTAGCCGGATGAAACAACGGGAAAAAGTCATGAACTCTGCAGCCGGAATGATAGCTAAAATTGCCATCATCGCAATTCTATTCATTGCCTTTTTCTGTACTCTCATTTTGAAAGACATTACCCGTAACCAGCGTTACCGGCAAGAATTAGAAAAGGCTAAAGCCTATACCGATCAATTATTGAAAAGCCGGGAACAACTTATGTTATCAGTAACTCACGACATTAAATCTCCTTTAAGTTCTGTTTTAGGATATATTGAACTGTTAAACACCACACATACCGATGAGCGTCAAAGCTATTTCCTGAAAAATATGAAAAGTTCCTCTGAACACATACAAAAACTGGTTATGAACTTACTGGATTTTTCCAAATTGGAAAACAACAAAGTAAAACCTGAAAATATCAGTTTTAATCCGGCCCGTTTATTTCAGGAAATAAATGACAGCTTTATTCCATTGGCTAAAACCAAAAATTTGGTGCTCAATTACCATATAGACGAAAAACTGGATAAAGAATATATCGGGGATGCGCTGAGAATACGTCAGATTATTGTAAATTTAATGTCCAATGCCATTAAATACACAGAAAAAGGAAGTGTCGCCCTTATCGTTACGACAAACGTACCCGGAGATAAACTGATTATCCGGGTAAAAGATACCGGTCCCGGTCTTTCCGAAGAAGAACAAACTTTAATCTTTCAGGAATTTACCCGCTTAACTTCATCTGCCCCTGCAGAAGGAACAGGTTTAGGACTTACCATTACTCAAAAACTGGTGCACCTGCTCAAAGGACAAATTCAATTGGACAGCAAACCCGGTAAAGGAAGTTGTTTTACCATTGAACTACCGTTAAAGAAATCTGCAGTTCAACTTCCTGCCGCGGAAAAAGAAACCCTTTCCCCACTTAATTCTGTAAAAAAAGCGGCTTTATCCCGCTTGAAAATATTGTTGATAGATGACGATCCGCTTCAGCTGGAGATGACAGCCGGCTTACTGAACAGTCAGGGTATTTCATCTGACATTACCACTCATCCGCAGGAAGCAATAAGCAAATTACAAGCCACCCATTATGATCTGGTATTCTCAGATATTCAAATGCCGCAAATGAATGGATTTGAACTTGTAAAACAAATCCGTAAACATTTTCCCGCTCTTCCGGTTATAGCGTTGTCAGCCGATTCGGACAAAAAAGAAGAAGACTACCTGCAGGCTGGTTTTACAACTTATCTGAGTAAACCTTTTTCCTCCCCTCAACTGATCCAGCTCATTCTCCGCCTGACCGGACTGGATCAGTCCATTGAGTCTATTCCTTCTTCCCCGGAGGATTGTTTTCCCGATAAAGAAACCCAAGGATATACATTAAAAAATATTCTTCAGTTTACAGATAATGATCCGAAAGCCTTACAAAAAATTTTAAAATCATTTATCAGCAATACCCAAGAACATATTGAATTACTCAAAAAATATTCACAGGAAAACCAATGGCCGGCCATTGGACTTCTAGCTCATAAAATGTTACCGCTATTTCGCCAGTTAGAAGTCAACACCGTGATTGATTCTTTACAAAAACTGGAGCACTCTGAAAAAAATCCCTTGCCGGTGGCTGAAAGCACAGCTCTCGTGCAGCAAGTTACCACAATCTCAGAAACATTAATACAAGCATTACAAAATCAAATTGACAAACAAAACACCTATTGAAATCCAAGATGTAAAAAAGTTCGATAAACGGACTACTCCTTTTCAGCCTTAGCCGGATTCTTTTATCAGGAAGCTGCTTAACAGGAGCAACTTTCCTGATTATTATTCCTGAATCAAAACCGTACGTTTGTTCATAAGCAAATTGAAAGGTACGAAACTGCTTTCTCTTTTAAATTTAAATATCTGAACATTTTCACTTTGAACATTTGAACCCACAAACCTTCCTGAATTTCCGGATTTTTCCTATTTTTGTCTCATTCATACGGCTAGAAATGAAATATATTCTGATTATTTTTTGGTGTAGTCTGGTTTGTCAAGTGTGGGGACGCGAGGTTATTTCCCTGAATCGTTCCTGGAAATTTACACCGGGATACGAGACAAAGAAGAATACATTTACGGAAGTAAACTTACCTCATACCTGGAATCAAGATGCCCTGACAGCGAAAATAAACTATTACCGGGGATTGGGGAATTATGAAAAAGATATTGATATTCCGGTTAACTGGCAAGGGAAGTGTATTTATTTACGTTTTAAAGGAGTAAATACCATAGCAAATGTATTTATAAACGGTAGACATGCAGGAGAACACCGGGGAGGATATACGGCTTTTGCCGTTGACCTGACTCCTTATATACGATGGGGAGAAAAAAATACAATCTGGGTAAGAGTCAATAATTCTCCCCAATTAGATATTATGCCTCTGGTCGGAGATTTCAATATGTACGGAGGTATATACCGGGATGTTGAACTCATTGTCACCGATCCTTACCATATCAGTCTTTCCGACTACGGTTCCTTCGGTGTATACTTTACTCCGGCAGAAGTTTCCCGGAAAAAAGCCAGGATTCAGGCCAAAATCTTAGCAAAAGGGAAAACAGGTTGTTCTTCAGTAATACGGGTAAAAATAGAAGATCGGGAAGGAAAAACCCTTCTCCGTGAAGAGCAAAAGATTACGTTTGACGAAAAGGGGGAAGCGGTAGGGGAACTGACATTGGAAGTTAAACAACCACATCTCTGGAACGGACGTAAAGACCCTTTCCTTTATCATACAGTTACTGAATTGATTCATGAAGGGCAAATCAAAGACCGGGTAGACGAAAGAATTGGCATCCGGAATTTCCGGGTAGATCCCAACGAAGGTTTCTTTCTTAACGGGGAACATTTACAATTAAAAGGCGTATGCCGTCATCAGGACCGGTCGGAAATCGGGAATGCACTTCTTCCACTTCATCATTGGGAAGATATGGCACTTATCAAAGAAATGGGAGCCAATGCAGTAAGGTTAGCTCATTATCCTCAAGACCGTTATGTATACGATCTTTGTGATGAATACGGATTTATTGTATGGGCTGAAATCCCCTTTGTCGGACCGGGTGGCTATCGGGACAAAGGATTTGTAAATCAAGCCTCTTTCAGAGAAAACGGTATCACTCAACTCAAAGAATTAATACGTCAGAATTACAATCATCCTTCTATTTGTTTTTGGGGATTATTCAATGAACTCAAGCAAACAGGAGACGATCCTGTAAAATACATTGAAGAATTACATACCCTGGCTCATCAGGAAGACCCTTCACGCCTCACGACCGCAGCCAGTAATCAAAACGGCATCTTGAATGAAGTAACCGATCTGATTGCCTGGAACCAGTATTACGGTTGGTATGGCGGAGAACCTGACGGGATAGGAGAATGGGCAGATGCCGTACATAAAAAATATCCGGGGAAACCTGTGGGAATCAGCGAATACGGTGCTGGGGGAAGTATCCTTCATCAACAGGAAGAATTGAAAAAGCCAATAGCAAACAGTTATTGGCATCCCGAAAACTGGCAAACGTTCTTCCACGAAGAACATTGGAAAGCAATCGATCAGAGGCCTTATTTATGGGGTACTTTTGTATGGAATATGTTTGATTTTGGAGCTGCTCATCGTCAGGAAGGAGAAATTGCCGGGAAAAATGATAAAGGTTTAGTAACTTTCGACCGGAAAACAAAAAAAGATGCTTTTTATTTCTATAAAGCAAACTGGAATTTAGAAGAACCTTTCGTATATATAGCAGAAAGACGGTTAAAGCAAAGATCGGGAACACCTCAACAAATAAAAATCTATTCCAATCAACCGGAAGTAGAATTGTTATTAAATGGAAAATCTTTAGGTGTCAGAAAAGGGACTTACGGTATTTTTATCTGGCCGGAGGTCTTCTTAAAAGCAGGAGAAAATATACTGTTCGTCCGTTCGAAGCAAGGAGTAACAGACAAAGTAAAAATTCTTTTTTAACAGTGTCATCTTACCCTTATGTGGAAAACATTTTTAAGAAAGCATTTGGTTTATCCCTGCTGTGCGGCTTTACGATATTTTTTTCAAAAGATGTAGAGTTTACACCTTACGAACTGGCTTTACAATATTTTTTTCTTTAATTTTATAGCAAAATAGGAGACATGGCAAAAATTTTATTAGTAGACGACGATACGACATTCTGTTTAATGTTAAAGACTTGGTTATCCAAACGCAACTTTGATGTCGACGAGGTTTTCTCCTGTGAAGCTGCTTTAAAATCACTGGCGGCGCAAAAATATGATGTTGTACTGACAGATTTGCGTCTCCCGGATAAAGATGGAATATTTCTCTTAAAAAGTATAAAAGCAAACTATCCGGCCACACAGGTGATCTTAATGACAGGGTATGCCGACATACGGACCGCGGTAGAATCCATAAAGGCAGGAGCATTCGATTATGTTTCCAAACCTGTGATTCCGGAAGAAATTCTCAAAAAGATTGAGGATGCTTTAGCGAAAAAAAATCCGGCTATACAGAAAAAAGCAGAAACAAAAGAAGGAATTTCCTATATAAAGGGGACGAGTGAACAAGCTGATAAATTATACGAATATATTCAATTGGTTGCACCCACCCAGATGACAGTACTGATTAACGGGGAAAGCGGATCGGGCAAAGAATATATTGCCCGGCTGATTCATGAAAAGAGTAAACGCAAAAACGGACCCTTTATTGCCGTAGATTGCGGGGCTATTCCCAAGGAGTTAGCAGCCAGTGAATTTTTTGGGCATGTAAAAGGAGCATTTACCGGAGCTGTCAGCGACAAAACAGGGTATTTCGTATCGGCCTCCGGAGGGACCATTTTTTTAGATGAAATCGGGAATTTGAGTTATGAAATTCAGGTACAGCTATTACGTGCTCTGGAAGAGAGAAAAGTAAAACCTGTAGGAAGCAATAAAGAAATTGAATTTGATGTGCGGATTATTTCAGCGACGAACGAAAATCTGAAAAAAGCTGTAACAGAGGGAAGATTCAGGGAAGATTTATACCACCGCCTGAATGAATTTTCTTTAAGGGCCTTGAGTTTACGGGAACGACCGGAAGATATTATTG
>JAEXFF010000186.1 GCA_023400335.1 Bacteroidota bacterium | reverse complement strand
GTAAAAAGTACTTCGGATTCCCACAAAATAAGCTTGTTGTCGGGGATTCAGGCCATACATATAAAATCCGTCCGCAGCCGTGTCGTGAGTAGCCGAACTAAATGCCAGAAGCCAGAAAAAAACCAGTGAATACCTGAAAAAATCGTTTCCGGGCAGTGAGAGGGCGACTCCGGCTAAACCGATGCCGATAAAAAATTGCATGGTTGTGATCCACCATCTTTTTGTTTTAAAGAGATCCACCACCGGGCTCCAGAGGGGTTTAATCACCCAAGGGAGGTACCACCAGCTGGTATACAGGGCGATATCGGTATTCGAAATCCCAAACCGTTTAAAAAGTATGCCTGCTACTGTCATAACCATGATATAGGGAATACCTTCTGCCAGATAAAGGGAAGGAATCCAGTACCAGGGATTGGGTGTGTTCTTAGCGTTTGAGTGCCCCATAATGCGATTGTGTTAGAGATGGAACGGAAATACCGGCAATTATTTTTCTTGCAGCTGTTCGATTTTCGTTCCCGGAAAATAGTGGTACAATATTTCTGTGTAAGTATATCCTTTATGACTCATTACGGCGGCTCCGATCTGACAGAGTCCTACACCATGCCCCCATCCAGCTCCTTTCAAAAGAAATCCGCATGTCTTATCTTCATAAATTTCTTTCTCTACAATAAAAGCAGAGCTATAAAGATGGGTCGGAGACAGGGCTTTCCGGATGGTCAGCTCTTTTCCGATTACCAGAGATTTCTTGGATCCGACAACCTGGAGCCGGATTAATCTTCCGGACGGGCCCCGCTCTATGGGGATCAGTTCTTCAATCTGTCCAAAATCAATGGATAGGCGGTTCCGGATGAGTTTTGAAAGTTCTGCCTGGGTATAATACACTTCCCAACGAAAAAAATCGGTTGTTTCCCGGTCGTAATCGTTCAGGACATTTGCTAATATGTTTTTATCCTCTGTATGACAGAAGGCAGCCGGTTTTCCGAGTACCCATCGTCTCATATCCGCTTCCTGTGTCAGGTCGTATGGTAACGGAGTATGTGCAGGGCTATCCGGAACTGCCTTCAGATAAGGGTGTACCTGGTCTTCCCAAACATTTTCGAAATTTTCTGTAATCCCTCCGCAGCATTTGGAAAAACGGGTGTCGCAAACGGCTCCTTTATAGGTAAGAATTTCTCCCCGGGTGGCCTCTATGGCTTGCCGTACAGCCGGGGCAGTTATTTTTTGAATTCCTTGATACCGTTGACAATGGTCGTCGGCGCAAACGTCGAAATTCTGGTGATCTTCCCGGTCATACCAACGGATATATGCTGTAGAATTATTTGTGAAATGGGGTTGTGCAGGGCTTTTTTTCAAAGCTTCGGCTTTTGCCCGTTGAGCCAGCAACCAACTTCTGGAAATGACGGCATGTGCTTTTAAGAGCTCGGAAGAAGACATGGCACTCATTTCAGAAGAGATAACACTTTGCAGATAATCTTCGATATCGAGTACATTAATGGCCCTCAGTAATCCTTTTTCTTCTATGATTTTCAGACTTCCTCTGAAGCATTGGTTCTCTTTTCTTTCCCAATGAAATTGGATGCCTATAGTGATGTCTGACAGCTCAAACATTGAAGTTTCTGTTTCCTCGGGACAAAAACAGAGGGGCAGGGGGAGGAGTTGAAGTCCGGAAGTATTTTCAGCTACGACTTGTCCCGCCTTTAGCGTGAGTTTTAATTTCCCCGTATAAAGGCCGGAAGTGAAGTGTTCCCGGTATTCTCCTTTGAATACAATGTTGATTTCCGGGGCAGCTATTATACCGACGTTGATTTCCATGTATTTGTAATTTATTTTTGAATGAGTAATTGCCTGGCTTTTAATTCAATGCTGCGTATGCGGTCTTTGTAAAAATTATGCGCATTTTCCTGGGAAAGGGAAAGTAAGGCGTCGGAGTTAGCTTCCCATCTGCGGCAAAGGTATATCGGTTCGTAAATACGTGCGATGGGATATTTCCGGGAAATGGCCAATACTGCGGCATAGTCTTCCCCATAACTGCAATCGGGAAATTTGATTTCCCGGATGATGGGAGTATAATAAGCCCGGGGAGCTCCGAAACCGTTTATGCGTAATGCATTATTGTGTCCGTTTTCAGAGGTCCATTCCCGGTGATCGATACGGCCGGGAGGAATATCTTCCAAATTGAAATTGACCATTTGGTAAGAGCCAATTACCATGGCTGACTTTTGTTCCCGGAATGTTTCAATGATTCTCTGGAGAGTATCGGGACCGGCATACAGATCGTCACTATCGAGTTGAACGCAGAAACGGCCGCATCTCGGATCGGCAACTGCCCGGTTCCAGCATCCTCCTATTCCCAGTTGAAACTGTTCCGGGGAAATGAGTATAATTTGAGAGGAACGGTTTGCTAATTCCTGAATGAGGCGGGTTGTTTGGTCGGTAGAATGATTGTCGACTACCAGAATATTGTATTTAAAGTCAGTCTGTTGTTTCAGAGCTGAAAGGATGGCTTCCGAAATCGTTTGTTCGCGGTTTTTTACCGGAATGATGATACTGGCTTCCACAGGGAAGCCGGTCTTTTCAAAAATAATTTCCGTTTGGGGAGCAGGGAGCCAGGCTTTTATATCTTTCAGGTAGCGGGTAAATACCTTTTCCCGTTCCAGTTGAACCTCCCGGTTACGGGGATCGACGTAATCGAAAATCCGCTTCCCGGATACACGGGTATCCGTGCATTGTTCCGTATAAAGGTATTCCGGAATTCTCAGAATTTCGCCTTTTTGTGTTATTTTGAGCCGGAGATCATAAAGTGCGGAAAAACGGGTATACTCTTGCATACGGTTCACTGCTTCTTTAAAACTTTCGGTAGAGAAAAACAAAACAGATCCGAATTGGAAATCATCCCTGACGCTTCCACTTTGATAATCGATGAGGGGGTGAGGGATCAGCTGCCCCGTTTTAATTTCGTAATAATCGGAATAAAGGAGAGCAGCCGAAGAGGCATTTCCTATTTGTACAAAGCGTTCCAGAGCATAGGGATCCAATTGCAGAGGCGAAGACTTTGTATAAAAAAGCAGGTAAGGAGTCCGGCATATACCGGCAATTGTCTTCAACGTTAGGGTATCTTCCAGAGAGAGAGCTCCTATGGGTTTTGCAGAGAGGGAAACATCTTTTTCTTCTTGCAGTACATATACTTCTTTTACTAAAACTGAATGATTCAGGGCTATATAAGTACGGTTTATATCCTCCGGATTCCCGCCGGCGATAAAACAAGTAATCAATTTATCCATGGGTTGTATATTACACTTCCAGCCGGATTGTGATGTCAGAACCGGCTGTTACCGGAATCAAATATATTACTTTTCTTCCAATAATATAAATTTTCCGGACTGATTTCAAATTCTTATCTTTACGACATCAATCAGTGCCGAAAAAATGATTTATTTAATTGCAGATAGTGGTTCTACGAAAACCCAATGGTGCATTATCCATCAGGGAGGGAGCCCGGAAGAGTATTATACAACGGGAATCAATCCGGTCTATTTATCGGAAGCAGATATTCTGAATCTCCTGGAACAGGAATTTCCGGACGGATATACGGATGTCGGAAAAATCTGGTTTTATGGGGCAGGATGTGCTTTCCCGGAGAAAAATGCCTGTGTGCGATTGGCTTTGACTTCCTTTTTCCGCTGTAAAGAGGTGGAAATTGCCTCCGATTTAATGGGGGCGGCAAGGGCTTTGTGCGGACATCATCCGGGAATTGTGGGGATTTTGGGGACCGGATCCAATTCCTGCTATTACGATGGGGAAAAAATAATAGAGAATGTTTCTCCCCTCGGTTTTATTCTGGGAGATGAAGGTAGTGGTGCCGATTTAGGGAAAAGATTGGTAGCCGGTCTGTTAAAGGGCATATTGCCTTCCGGATTGAAAGAACTTTTTTTTGCTGAAACAAAGACTTCTTATGCGGGGATCATAGAGCGTGTATACCGTCAGCCTTTGCCGAACCGTTATTTAGCTGATTTCACTTCTTTTATACGGAGGCATATCGATAGACCGGAAGTGGAACAAATTGTACTGGATGCATTTGATGCCTATATTTGCCGGAATATTATGCAATACCGGCATGTTTCAGATTTACAGCTTTCATTTACAGGTAGTATTGCCTGCATTTTCAGAACACAGCTGGAGCTTCAGTTGAAAAAATACGGTTTGAAGGCAGGTGTATTTATGCAAACGCCTATGGCCGGTTTGAAAAAATATCACAGTGAAGAAATGGATTTATAGCTTTCTTTTTTCTTGGAGTATACTTTGGAATACACTTCGTAAGGAGGCATAAGTTTGAGGCAGCATCTGTTCTGTTTCTCTTGTGTTTAGCCAGAAAACTTCTTCAATATCTTCTTCCGTTTGCGGGATTAACTGTTGGCCGGGGGGACAGGTCATGGTATACCAGTAAGTCTTTTTTAAATACCATTTTTCATTCCGGAAATAGATATGCCAGGTTTCTTTTAAAAAATTTTGAATTTTCAGATTATGGATACCGCATTCTTCCTGCACTTCTCTGAGGGCACATTCTTCTATACTTTCCCCTTTCTCCACATGTCCTTTGGGAAGGTCAATTATGCCCAGGCGTTTGATAACCAATATTTCATCTGCATTCCTGACAACTCCGCCCGCTGCTTCTACAACTGTAAAAAAAGAACAGAAATCGTTGAAAAGCTGTGCGACTGGAGAAGCATAAATTTTGGCATGAAAAATGTTGGGATCCTGCAGCAATCGGAAAATGTAATTTTTAGTTGATGACAGAGAAGTATGGACAAATACTTCCGGCGGGTTTTTTAAAAAGCTGTTATCATCAC
>JAEXFF010000219.1 GCA_023400335.1 Bacteroidota bacterium | reverse complement strand
GTCAGACGTAAAGTAGAATTTGCATTGGGAGCCATTCTCTGCTGAGGATCCATTTCCATCAATCCCCGTACAAATAAACGATTATTCTTAGTAATATTTTCTTTCATTTCAGAAGAATAAGCAGCTATCTTCATCAACATTTCGAAATACGCTTCACCTGCCAGGTAAGCTACGTCTTTATTCAACTTTTTACAATTCGGATGAGCTATAAATTCATCAAAAGCCTCTTTACTCCTGAAAATAGAAGTATGCCGGAATTCATCAGCTAGTTTTTGATAATTCCCTTTATATTTTTTATTGATCCGGTCTATAAAATCAGGATGCAAATCCGGGGAAACATTATCACTATACATTTTGAAAAGGGCAGCAAACAAACGGGCATCTACTTCCGGATTAAAATCTTTATAAAAAGCTTCTGACTGTTCCTTCAACGACTTGATCAGTTCTTCTTTTGTAACAACATCCGTCGCTTTATCACAAAGATCTTCCAATTCACCAGCTACTCCATAAGCGAACAAATGTGCCTCGGGACCGCCCAGGGCTTCTCTCAAATAATTCAAAGCCACATCATACTCCTGAACATCCTGATAAGCTGTTTTTAAGGTAGGCAGAACTTCTGCATACCGGGCAACACGGGCAGGATCAGCTTTTACCCAATCTGTAAAGCGATCTTCAATAGCCATTTTGTTCTCAGCCGTTTTCAGCTGTTTCAATGCTTTATTTTGTTCAAAAGAGTATTTCCAATAGTTCGCACAACTAGCGTATTTAGAAGCATATTGAATTCGGGTTTTCGGACTCTTATCCATTTCTTCTTTCATAATCTTCAATTTCTCCGTCCGGACTTTGTACCGGATATCATTTACAATATCCATTGTATTTTGCAGACTGTAACTGGTAGCAAAACGATCGGTAGAACCCGGGAAACCCATAATCATCGCAAAATCTCCATCTTCTACTCCTTTTATAGAGATAGGCAAATGATGTTTCGGTTTTAAGGGGATATTCTCTTCAGCATATTCAGCCGGTTTCCCATCCGGGCCTGTATAAATCCGGAACATGGAAAAATCACAAGTATGACGCGGCCAAACCCAGTTATCCGTATCACCTCCGAATTTCCCAAGACTCTGAGGAGGTGCTCCCACTAAACGTACATCTTTATAAATCGTATAAAGGAAAAGAAAATACTGATTTCCCTCAAACATCGGGATAAGCTGTCCGCTTAAATCAGTATTTTCGGTAGCTTCTTTTACAATTACACTACTGATGCTATCCAAGGCAATTTCTCTTTCCATAGGACTCATATCATCATTCAGTACAGCAATTACCCTTTCCGTTACGTCTTCCATACGTTCTAAAATAGAAGCAGTAACCCCGGGATTGGTTAACTCATCCTCCATTTTATAAGCCCAAAAACCATCTGACAGGTAATCGTGTTCCACAGAAGAATGTTCCTGTATAGCACTAAAACCACAATGGTGATTTGTAATCATCAATCCCTGCGGAGATACTAATTCTCCGGAACAAAAATGACGGAAAGGACGCCCGGCAAAACCCAACCCGACTATAGCATCTTTAATCCCCGGTTCGTTTATGGAATAAATATCTTCTGCACTTAATTTAAAACCCATCTTCTGCATTTCATCGATATTCTGTTGCTTCAATAAAGATAACAACCACATTCCTTCATCTGCCTTCAGGTTTGAAAAAGAAAGCAACGCAAAAATAATAATCAGTAATCTTCTCATTTTTTCTTTTTTCACTTTATTTTATATCAATTTATAACTTTAACAAGAATATAAATGCAAATATATAATTAAATCGATTTAAATCTAAGTAAGGCTTCAGAATTTTAACCTAACTTTTTATATTACGGCATTCCATTTGGACAACAACTTCTACAAAGTCCTTTTTTATCCATGTTTTTTCCTATTTTTGTATACACAAACAAATAAACAAGTGGAAAAGAAAAACATTCGGGAGATCCCTCTGGAAGAACTGACTACATTTCTTTCAGCAAACGGAGAAAAAACATTCCGGGCAAAACAAATAACAGAATGGATCTGGCAAAAAGGAGTACAGGACTTCGAAGAAATGACAAACTTATCAAAACATATCCGGGAACTTTTGAGCGCGGCTTATTACTTTGACAAGATTTTTCCAGATTGTATTCAAACAGCCAGTGACGGTACTACCAAAACAGCCTGGCTTCTAAGTGACGGTAACCGGATAGAAAGTGTACTGATTCCGGGAAATGAGAAATATACTGTCTGTGTATCTTCTCAAGCAGGCTGTCAGTTGGGTTGCCGTTTCTGTGCCACAGGCGAACTGGGTTTCAAACGGAATCTGACAGTAGGTGAAATATTCGATCAGGTTTTGAATGCCAGGAAAGAGGCGGAATACAGAAATTCCAATCTGTCGAATATTGTCTTTATGGGAATGGGAGAACCTCTTTTAAACTACGGCAATGTCCTCTCAGCAATACAGCGGATTACTTCAGAAAAGGGACTGGGAATGTCCCCTTCCCGGATTACGGTTTCTACTGCAGGAATACCGGCTAAAATCCGGCAATTAGCTGATGAAGGAGTACGCTTCAACCTGGCAGTTTCCCTTCATTCTGCAAAAGAGAACGTGAGAAATCAGCTTATGCCGGTAAACCGGTCCTATCCTTTAGCTGAACTGGCAAACAGTTTAATCTATTTCGTTGAAAAGACAGGAATACGTCCTACTTTCGAATATTTATTGTTGAATAATATCAATGATTCCCTGGAAGACGCCCGGGCATTAGCAGAATATTGCCGGCAATTCCCAGTAAAAATTAATATTATCGAATACAACCCGGTAGAAGGCTCGGATTTCCGGCATTCTCCGGATAAACAACGGGATGCTTTTGTACGGTTTCTGGAAAACCGTAATATGGTGGTCAACCTCCGGAAAAGTAAAGGGAAGGATATTGATGCGGCCTGCGGACAATTAGCAAATAAACGAAAAGAATAATAAAAAGAAATGGCTATGAATACCTGGATTATTTTAATGCTGTTGTTAAATATCCTCCTTCTCCTCCTGTTGTTGAAAAATAGAAAAAACAATGTTTCTGAACCTTTCGACAAAATAAAAAGCGAATTAGAACGTCTGGAAAAAACGCTGAAAGAGGAATGTCATTATTTAATGGATAATCATTCAAAAGCAGCCCGGGAAAACCGGGAAGAATTGAATAAATCGCTGGGAGCATTCCGGGACGAAAACAGCCGCATCCTCCAGCACATCACACAACAAAATCTGCAAGCCCTGCAAGCCATTCACAAAACATTGGAGAACACGTTTAAAGAATTCCAAAAAATATTCACAGAAAATATCCGTTCTTTTAATGAACTTCAACGGGAAAAATTCGGGGAATTAGACAAAAAACAAGGAGAACTGTTATTATCCACAGAAAAACGTTTGGATGAAATGCGGGCCACCGTAGACGAAAAACTTCAAAAAACGTTGAATGAACGGATCGGACAATCCTTCGAACTGGTAAGTAAGCAATTGGAACATGTTCAAAAAGGATTAGGAGAAATGCAAAATCTGGCCCAGGACGTAGGCGGATTAAAAAAAGTCCTCAGCAATGTAAAAATGCGGGGATGTATAGGGGAGGTTCAATTAGAAATGCTTCTGGAACAAATCTTAGCGCCTGAACAATACGATGCCAATGTTAAAACGCGGAAAGGGTCCGATGCACTGGTCGAATTCGCCATAAAACTGCCGGGAAAAGACGATAGCGGTGAATGCGTTTA
>JAEXFF010000139.1 GCA_023400335.1 Bacteroidota bacterium | reverse complement strand
CCGGGTTGACCGTAAACCTGCGTCGCATTTTTCTGATTCAAAAAAATTTATGCAAAATTAAACAAATAAAGGAAAAAGCCTCGATTTATTCACGACTTTATTATAAAAGTTTGTTTCCTGCTTTCCGTAAAGCCTGTTCAGGCTTTCATGAGTAAAATCTGTAACGTTTTTCAGTACATGACAGTTTAATGTTCAAATATATAATTGTTTAAGTATTAGAAAGGGGGAGAAAGGGGAGTGGCGGGGGAAAGGGTCATTTTTACTTTTTCCATTCTTGCAATGAGTTCTTCTCCCAATGCCTGCTTATCGGAAATATGAAGGCGTAAGGTTTCTACAAAAGGATTGCTTTCAAATCCTCCCCTGACTTGTTCAAAATCTTTTTGTTTTTGCCGGATGTTTCCGTCTATTCCGAATCCGGTCTGGGCAGTTAAGGAAAATTCTTTCTGGGCATCGGCATAGAGCATTTCATCCAGAGATATTACAGCTTCTTTCCAGGTATTGACAATACGAATAATGTCGGAGGAAGTGATGGTATCCAGAGATACCTTGTACCATTTACAGATGGTTTCCCAGGCCCAGGTCCATTCCAGTTCGTAATATTGCTGATGCAGTGTTTCAAAAGTTTTATTAATCTGTTCTACTGACGTAATGGTACCTGTTTCGATCTGATGGATCAATTCTTCAATTTCTTTTTGGGGAGCAATTAAACCCGATAAATCTATCCATTCTCCCGAGCCTTTCTCACTAGTGGGGTGTAAGCGGGTTCGAATTTCTTCATCCGTCGTGAAAGAGATGTTTTCCAGGCGCTTGATCAGGGAGTTTCCCAGAAATTTATGAATGGCTTTGGTGTACAATATGAGTCCTTTTTCCAGAGAACTGTTTTTTATACGGGCACTTTGATAAGCGTATTCTTCGGAAGTTTCACCCGAGACTTGCCGCAAAGAATTCAAAACTTCTACTCCTGTCAACATTTTCTGAATAGAGTAGGGGCTAAGTAAATTAAAGTTGATGCAATCCAGTTGATGGGGATCTGTCCGTTTATCCCGTTTCGGCCATTTTAATGCATCCCGGATGGTCCCTACACTTTTGAGATTGACTCCCGGGACCAGATAAGTCTGGTTGTTTTTTTCAATCAGGTAGGAAAAAGGAAGATCCGAAGTGTCCGGATGATTGACATGCCTTCCCATAATCAAGGAAAATGCTCCGATTTTAGCGGGCCATAAAATATAGGAATCACTGGTTGTCTTGGAACCCCTCTCGACAATTCCCTGGTGGATAGGACCTAATTTGTACAGATGGTTACTTTGGTTTGAACCGCTTCCGGCATTTAAGAATGAAAACATTCCGGCAATCAGAAGACTGGATTTGTGCATGGTTACAGTGTAAGGACCGGCAAATACAGCGCAGGCTTCTCCGTTTTCTCCCTGACAATTACTGAAAAATAAAGAATCGTGAGCCGAGAACAGATGACTCAGATGACAGGCCTGACCGATAAAACAACGCATAAGGGTTACCCCGTCGGTAACGCTGGAACCGGAAGAAATAATGAAATCCTCAGCCACTACATTGTGTCCGATTCGTACCGGAGCTGAAACATTACTGTTGATACTTCCGTTTTTTAAACGGGATGCCCCGTCAATGGCAGAATGATCCCCAATCATAACGTTCCGGATACTTCCCGTACTTACAATGCTTACATTTCTTCCGATACTTCCCATTTCCGAACGATGGGCTTCCGTATAGCGGTCGATAAGTTGTATCAGTTTTTCAGTAAGTCCTGTATAATGACGGTATAAAGCTATAATATAAGCTAAATGCGCAGAAAGATCATTGAAGATCGGAACTTCCCGTCCGCCCGTTTCATTGAGAACAGAAACAAGGAGCCCGTTCCCGAATGAACTCTTACCTTCAGTAACGATTAAGTTGACATCCTGAATGAAACTGTTATCTCCGATTTCGTAATTTGCTATGTAGTTTTGAATGTTTTCAATCAATACATCGTTTCCGATACGGCAATTGTGTAAAGTTACATGAAAAAGACCGGAATGCTTTACCAAGCCTCCCGCTAAAGTAAAAGATTTCTGAAATTTCCCCAGGAAAATGTCTCCGGAAAAACGAACGTGGTGAATGTGCTCGGGTGTAAAATCTTCTGCTACTTTTATCCGGTTCCAATCGTCAGAAATGCAGTGCCGGTCCTGTAATTTATGAATTTCTTCTTTTGTCAGATTTCTGTACAGATTTGTTTTTTTCATTGCCGTAAGTTTAGTTAGGAAAAGCAAAGATAATATTTTGTTCGTTTTTTGTTGCTATTTTTGGAAATTTTAAAATACTAACGTTTGATAATGAAGTTATTATATATTATTTTAAAGAATATAGCAATACTTCGTATGTTATTTAATAAAGTATCCCGGATAAAATAAAGGATAAAAATTAAAGAGAAAAAGATCGGGATAATTTTATGGTAGCAGAATTGTAGGAAGCGTCTGAAGCTTGTCTGTTTGGTTTTTATAGGGAAGATTCTATTCATTGATAGACCAGCATTCACAGCTATACGGGACAGAAGAGCAGAGGGAGCAAAACGGCCTTGGCCAAAATTGGAATAAAAGAGGTAAAATGTCAGGAATACCCCGGTAAAATAAAAAATAATTTATCGTCAAAATTCAAGGTAGAGGATAAATTTTTAGAATGCGTTGTGTAAACGGATTCGTTTTAAAGCGATCGTCGATGCGGTAACCGATTACCCAGGCAATTTGGTTTGCGGAAGTTAAAAGCAGGCATTCTTTTTTTTGTTTGGTACTGAATTTTAAGTCTGTAAAGAAATCGCTCAATTTTTTTTGAAGTTTTTTCATTCCCAGCGGACAGAAACGGTCTCCTTTTTCCCAGGAGCGTATACGAAGGGGAAAAGGAGCTTTATCTGCATCCAGGCAAGCGATAGC
>JAEXFF010000207.1 GCA_023400335.1 Bacteroidota bacterium | reverse complement strand
TCCCTTACGGTAACTCCATTCCAGACCTAAGTAAGGATAAAGCCATTGCATTTTTCCGAAATAACGCCCTAGCCGGATTTCTGTTTCATAGCCATGCCTGTCGTTGTAACCGGTTTGCCATTCTCCCTGTAAACTCCAGCGCGTATTACTGAATTCCGTTTGTCCCTCGTTGCCATTCGTCGCAAAATTATTTTGAATGGTGAAGTAAAATTTACGATCCGGATGATATACCCTGCGCCAGGCCTTGGTGGTATCAGGAAGTTGCGGATTAGGAGGCGAATCTTCGTACCGGAAAACACGTCCCATACCGCTCATCATGTGGTAGAGAATATGACAGTGAAAATACCAGTTTCCCCTTGTCTTTTCATTGGCATTGAATTCGATCGTATCGGTTTCCATCGGTAGGAGGTCAACCGTAAATTTTAAAGGAGCGTAAACGCCTTGCCCGTTTTTAAGCCGGAAAAAATGACCGTGTAAATGCATGGGATGCCGCATCATGGTATTATTATACAGAACAAGACGGACATTTTCCCCTTCTGTTAGGGGGATCAAATCCGCTTCCGAAAGCGTTTTATTATTGAGCGACCAGACATAGCGGTCCATATTTCCCGTTAATTCCAGGTATATTTCTTTGAAGGGTCTTCCGGAAGGAAGATTTGTGGAAACCGGCGATTTCAATAAACTGTAATTCAGTGTTTTTATATTTCTGTTTCCCATTCCGTGCCGGGTATGCATAGAGGAAGTAGTGTTTGTATCCTGAGAGCTTTTTTTACCGCTCATTGTTGGAGAGGTTAGTTCGGGATACATGACCTGATTCATGTCCATACGTTGTAGTTCCATTTTCATATTTCCCTTTTTCATATTGCCGTCCATTTTCATCATTTTATTCATCATTTTCATGCCAGCAAAATAATTGAGTTTTGGAAGCGGAGCTACTGTTTTTTTGTTTCCCTTTCCTAACCAAAGGGAAGCAGAACCCTCCCGGTCTTCAGAGGTAGCCCGTAATTCGCAGGAAGTGCTGCTGTCCGGTACCGTTAAAAGGATATCATAAGTTTCTGATACAGCAATCATCATGCGGTCCACTTTTACAGGTTCGACCTCTTTTCCGTCGTTGGCGACTACTGTGATTTTACCTCCGGCATATTGAAGCCAGAAATAAGTGGAAGCCGCTCCGTTAATAATGCGCAAACGTACTGTATCCCCTGCCTTTAATGGGTACAGTTCCGATGTCTGCCGTCCATTTAATAAAAAACAGTTATAATATACATCGCTTACATCCATGGCTTTCATCCGTTTCCATTCATTGAGGAATTTCGTTTTGAATTGTCCTTTCCGTAGAGCTTCCCCATAACTTTGTACACTTCCTTTGCGGATGGAAAACCAATCCGAACCGATGTGAAGCATTCGGTTCACCTCTTTAGCCTTCCGGTTTGTCCAATCGCTCAAAACCACTGGATAATCCGGTAGAGTGTCCCGGTGTGGTATGGCAGAATGGTCTTTACCTTTCCGGATAATAAATGCTCCGTACAGGCCTTTTTGTTCTTGTAGACCGAAATGGGAATGGTACCAATAAGTTCCGTTTTGAATAATTGGAAAATGATAAATATGGGTTGTATGCGGTGCTATAGGTGCTGAGGTGAGATAAGGAACCCCATCCTGTGGTTGGGGCAATAGTATACCGTGCCAGTGAATGGAGGTCGGATGTCCGGATAAATTATGTACCCGGATAACGGCCGTATCCCCTTCTGTGAAATACAAAGAAGGAGCCGGAATTTGTCCGTTTATGGCAATTGCTTTTCTGGCTTTACCGGTGTAATTTACTATTGTATCATTTACATATAGATCGTATTCCACTTTATTTTGGGCTTTTACCCCGAAAGTAAGAAAGAGAAAACTGAAGCAATATATACAGATCCGGATTTTTTTCATGTCCTACTGTTTCAGACAAAAGGTCTGCCTGTATCCAATGGGGAGGCTATGTTGCGTTACTGTATGGCTTAAAGGGAAATACTCATACTTTTTGTTTCTGATGCTGAAGCACTTCCCGGTAAATTTGACGAAACCATACGGTATATTTTTCCGGATGAATTCGTTCGTCCAATCGGATGATGTCTAAGGGTAAATATTTCCAGTCCCAAACTGTAAGGGGATTTACGTCTGGCATATTTTCCGTAAAACCGGTAAATACATGCTCGTATTCATATTCTGTAACCCCGTGGTCCAATTTTGCTTTGTAGGTAAAACAAAATGACTTTTCGAGAGAACATTTTAATCCCATTTCTTCCTGAAGCCTTCGCTGGGCTGCTTCCAACGGTACTTCTCCCGGATGAGGATGCGTACTGCAGGTATTGGACCATAATCCTCCCGAATGGTATTTAAAGGCTGTGCGTCTTTGCAAAAGCCATTCTCCTTTGTGATTAAAGACGAAGACGAGTACAGCCCGGTGAAGAAGACCCCGTCGGTGAGCTTCTAACTTGTCCATAGTACCAATGGGTTGGTCGTTTATATCCACCAATATAACTTGTGTGGCGTTAGGGGTATTGTATTCCATAATTCTTCAACATTTAATTCCTCAACGATATTTCGGAAGACAATAATGCCTCGTTTAATTTTTATTTTCTAATTTATATTTTCCTGTTTTTCCAGGAATTCTCCAATGATACTATCAATTGGGACCGTAAGCCTTCAGCTGAAAGTGAAATAACAGTTAATCGATATAAGATAAAAAAGAATAATTTCAGAATCCCTTTTCTGTTCTGATAAGTCGTTTTGTCTTCTTTCTATTCTTATCCCTCATCCTGCTGCAGATCTACTCTCCGAACATAGTTTACGGAATTGTCAGATAGTTGGTTACCTCTTTTATACGCCAAGAATAATTTTTTAAATGGGATGGGAAAATAAAAATGAATGCTTACGCCTTAGAAAAGTTATCAAAGGTAAATTAGAAACATTTTTTTACAATTATTTTTGGTTTAATAACATAATATATCATTCTTTTTATGCGTAAAGAAAGGGTGAAATGGATAAATTTGCAAAATTGGTGATTGAATAGGTATGGGTTTAAAGTGGGGTATAAGTGTGTTCCTATAGAAAAAGGCTATGAGCAAGAACATTTCTCTTTATTTTCTATGGGGAGTGATATCTGTATTTGACAATAATAAACCATACAATTATGGATGTGGAGGCTTTTGAAAAGAGAATAGGACAATATTTAAAAAAGTCGAGGGAGGAGCAGGTGTTATATTTTGCTTGGCATTGTGCTGTCC
>JAEXFF010000035.1 GCA_023400335.1 Bacteroidota bacterium | reverse complement strand
TGAAACAAGAACGAGGTATCGATTACCCGTTTGCCCGGAATTTCAGTATCGGTTTGCAGGCAAGATTTTAATAGCATAAAAACGAAACAAGATGAATAAGAAATTGAGATATATGATGTTATGCCTGTCGTTGTTTGCCTTTGGATGCAATGACTGGTTGGATGTACAACCCAAATCGCAAGTAAAAGAGGAAGATTTGTTCAGTTCCGAATCGGGATTCCGCGATGCATTGACGGGTATTTATGCCTTGATGGGAAGGGTAGAAACCTACGGAGGCAACAGTACCATGGGATTTATGGATATGCTTGCGCAGACTTATAGCAAAGTGGACTACGATTATGAAGATGCCTTGAAGTATAATTATAAAGAAGAGCATGTCAAGGGGATTGTGGATACGATGTGGAGTTCCAATTATAATGCGATTGCTAATTGTAACTACTTGTTACAAAATATAGAAAAAAAGGGTAGCGTGATGAGCGAGCGTTTACGTAATGTCGTGGAAGGTGAAGCCTTGGCTTTAAGGGCTTTTCTGCATTTCGACCTGTTGCGAGGATATGCTCCTTCATACAAAATGGGCAAAGATGAACCCGCTATTCCTTATGTACGGGAGGTGACGAACAGTCCGGTTGTACAATCGACGGTAGCCGAGGTTTTGGAATACATTCTTACAGATCTGAAAACTGCTCAAGCATTGCTGAAACCGGTAGATCCGATCGGACCATCCTTTGCAGAATATAACGATAAACTAGAATACGGAATGGACGAGTACATCACAGATGACGGTTTTTGGCTTTATCGGAAATCGCGCTTGAACTATTACGGAGTGACGGCTTTGATGGCACGAGTGTATCTCTGCCAGGAAAATCTGACCGATGCGTTGGCATGTGCCCAGGAAGTGATTGATTCCAAGCGATTCGAGTTTATGAATGATTCAATCAACAACGTATACGCTTATAGGAACCTTTCGTATATCGAAAAAATGGCACGCCACGAGTATGTATCTTCCCTCTATGTATATGATTTGAAGGAAGGCCGTTCCGATTTGTTTTTTAAGAATCTCGCAAGTTGTGAATGTGTTATTGCAGAAGGACGAAAGGCTTCAATCTATTCCGGAATGGGTCAGGATCTGGATATTCGCAGCAAAAATTGGTTCGAAACGCCTGCCGGTTCTGCAACGGAATATGTAAACAAATACATGAGAGGGACCCAGATTCCTTTATTAAAACTCTCGGAAATGTACCTGATTGCTGCCGAAGCATCGGGGGATATCCGTTATCTGGAAACCTTGCGGGCCAATCGGGGATATGCTACCGATCCGCTACCGGCAGGGGCGAATTTACAAGACGAGATAACCAAAGAATATCAAAAAGAGTTTATTGCAGAAGGGCAATTGTTTTATTACTATAAACGCCGGAACATGGCTATTTTGCCTATCACGTCTACCAGCATGAATCGGGCTACTTATGTACTCCCCGTTCCGGATAACGAATTGGAATTCGGTAACTTTAAACAGAACTGATTATGAAAAAGATATTTTATTTAGGTATACTCCTTGGTTTGCTGTCGGCTTGCCAAGAGAATAAAATGGATGGTTTCGACAGCAATGGAGCGGTTTATTTTCAAACTAATCCGTCTGACTGGAACAATCTGGCGGATAGTGTGCTTTACTCTTTTGCCGGCAAAGATGTGACAGAAAAAACACTTAACTTACAGGTAAACCTAATGGGAGAGGCTGTCGGTTACGATAGGAAATTCCGCTTGGTTGTAGATCAGGAAAAAACGACAGCTAAAGCAGGAGTACATTACCGAACGTTAGAAGATTTTTATATCCTGCCAAAGGATGCCTATAGTGTTCAGATTCCTGTGATTTTACTTCGGGGAGATGCTCTTATGGAAAAAGAGATTCTTCAGCTGACCTTGAAATTAGAGGCTTCAGATGATTTGCAACCAGGCTTGACCCAACGGATTGTGACTAGAATATTGGTAACCGATATGTACATGAAACCTGCATATTGGGAGCGGCTATGGATGTGGGGAGATTATTCCGTCAAGAAGCATTCACTTCTCTTGGAACTATTTGAAGTAGATTTTCCGGAAACAGTGGATGAGTATTATGATGATTACTATCTCTGGTCAGCCCGTGCGAATATGATCAGCCAATATGTTGAAGAAAATTATCCGGTTTTAGATGAAAACAACCAACCGATAGAACCGTGGTTTGAAAGTTAAGAAATATGAAAAGAATAAAGGAAATAATAGGTGTATTGCTGTTGGTAACAGGAATCGCCTGCACAGAAGACAAAGGGAATTACAATTATACTCCTTTGAATGAATTAACCATTAACGGTATAAATAAGACGTATGTAGCAGAGATAGACTCCGTGCTTTCCATCTCGGTAAACATTATTGGTGAAAAAGGTTTCCGGGAAGACGATTACGAATATTTGTGGTATGCCTGGCGGACCAGTGATGCAAAAACTACGGATACGCTTTCGTTAAAGAAAGATTTGAATGTAAAACTATCGATTGATGTAGGCGAATACACCTTGCGTTATGTGGTTACGGAAAAAGCAAGCGGTGTTTTTTTCGAGTCTGAAATAGACCTGAGTGTTATCGATAAATATTCCAAAGGAGTTATGGCTCTGAGCCGGATTGAAGGAGACTATTCGGATATCACCTTTATCAATGTAAAGAACACGGTTACCCAACATGCCTATAAACAGGCCAATGGCAATTCGGTAGGACGTCACCCGAAAGGAATCTTTTATATTGGAGGAGAAGATGATGTTAAAAATGTAGTGTTGATATCAACAGAAGAAAGGACTATCACAGTGGAACCGAAAGATTTTACGGATTTTATGCCCCTTTCCGAATGGTTTTACGTCAAACCGGAAGGAACAATCGTGGAAGCCTTTGCAACAGACGCAGGTAAATGGTATGAATATCTGATTATTGATGGGAAGGCTTATAATCGACGTGTATTCTCTACCAGAGATCCTTTTTGGAAGTTCGATCCTAAAATCAAAGGAGATTATCATTTAGCTCCGTTTTCGCTATATGGTGCAGGAAAATTTTTCTATGAACGGGATAAAAGATGTTTCATATATGACCGCTATGGAACCATGATGGCTCCGGAAGCATTGGGAAGTGCATTCAATGCCAACGATATGCAGATGGATATGCTTTACGGTACAGCCATCGGAGAGAACTTACGTGCTGTCATGGTCGATGACAACGGTAAACGATATATGATTTCAGGCAAGGAAATAGACGATTGGGATAGGGTTACCTACGAAGATATTATTCAAATCGTTGCAGAGAAAAAACTCGAAATGAATTATACCGGTGCGGCAGAAGCCACTTGTTTCGCCATTTCGACAAAGGAACCCGACTTTTTGTATTATGCTTACGGAAATAAAATCAAATGTGTAAGTATGCTTACCGGTAACGAACTGTCGGAATATACAATGGTGCAACCGGTAGATTACATGGAATTCGACAAAAGTGAAAATCCGGACCGTTTGTATGTGGCCGTAAGTGACGGATCGGGCACTACCGGTAGCGGTTCGATTTATTACTTGCAAATGAATCCTCAAGGCGGAGGAGCATTACTTCCGGTCAAAGGTGGTGAATTCAAAAATGTGTGTGGTAAAGTGGTAGATTTCGAATATAAAAAATAGAAAATGAGATTTTTATTTATTGTATGGATATTGGCTGTTTGTTCGGGTTGTCAACCTGGACAGACAGTTCTAAAAGGACATATTGAGAATTACCGGGGAGAATCGGTGTTCGTGAGTTGTTATGAATCAAATCTACAGGATACGTTGAAAGTTGACGCTTCGGGAAATTTCTCTTGGACACCTTCCGGGACTGGCAGTCAGGAATACGGGATTCGTGTCGCCGGTTACCAACCGTGGAGGATTCCGGTTTATTTCCTGACTTCGTCACTATAAAATTATCGATTTTGTAATTGCTTGATAAATAATTATATATACTTTTCGTACCCCAAAAATGGGGTACGCAACGTATTTTTCTATGTTCATTAAGCGTAAAAATAATCGGTCTGGTACCGTAAGCATTGTTGTCGCTGAAAAGAGTTCCGGCTTTTACAAGGAGTTTGCAACTATAGGCATCGCCAAAAGTCCAGATGAGATCGATGGACTTTTGGTCAAAGCTCGTGTC
>JAEXFF010000023.1 GCA_023400335.1 Bacteroidota bacterium | reverse complement strand
GGATATTATCGGAGATGTATTTAAAAAATGCGGGGTAGACGTTACAGCCAGATTCCTGGACGATATTAAAGATTTAGGGTACCTCAAAGCTTTCGAAGGAGGCTTGTCTTTTAATCTGGAGGATGTTATTATTCCACAGGAAAAGGATGCCCTTTTGAAGGAAGGATACGATCAGGTGGAAGAGGTGATGAACAACTATAATATGGGTTTCATTACCAATAATGAAAGATATAACCAGATTATTGATATCTGGACGCATGTAAATGCCAATCTGACTTCAACTTTGATGAAACAATTGGCTGCCGACAAGCAAGGATTTAACTCCATCTATATGATGTTGGATTCCGGAGCCCGTGGTTCCAGGGAACAAATCCGGCAGTTGGGAGGTATGCGTGGATTGATGGCAAAACCGCAAAAGTCCGGAGCAACCGGAGGACAAATTATCGAAAACCCGATTTTGGCAAACTTTAAGGAAGGATTGTCGGTATTGGAGTATTTTATTTCTACTCACGGTGCCCGTAAAGGTTTGGCCGATACTGCTTTAAAAACGGCTGATGCCGGTTATCTGACCCGTCGTTTGGTGGACGTCGCCAATGATATTACCATTACTGAGGAGGATTGCGGTACATTGAGAGGAGTGACTATCTCCGCGATTAAAAACAATGAAGAAGTGGTTTCTTCTTTGTATGAGAGAATTTTAGGACGTGTGTCCGTTCACGATATTTATCATCCGCATTCCGGAGATTTGCTTGTTAGGTCCGGAGAAGAAATAACCGAAAGTATTGCAGAAGCAATTGAAAATTCTCCGATAGAGCGGGTAGAAGTTCGTTCTGTTTTGACTTGTGAAGCGAAGAAAGGAGTTTGTGCGAAATGTTACGGACGGAATTTGGCGACCGGAAGGCTTGTCGAAAAAGGGGAGGCTGTTGGAACGATTGCAGCACAGTCTATCGGTGAACCGGGTACACAGCTGACGTTGAGAACTTTCCACGTGGGAGGTACTGCAGGTAATATTTCTACGGAGAACTCGCTGAGGGCCAAATACGATGGCGTTGTGGAATTTGAAGAAATGCGTTCAGTAGAATACGTACAGGAGAACGGGCAAAAATGCGATGTCGTTGTCGGGCGTTTGACTGAACTTCGGATGATTGATAAAAATACCAATATTGTATTGGTGACACATAATATTCCTTATGGAGCCAAGGTATTTGTGAAAAACGGAGCAGAAGTGAAGAAAGGCGATTTAATTTGTGAATGGGATCCGTTCAATGCTTTGATTATAACAGAATTCGCCGGTACGATTGGTATGGAAAATCTGTTGGAAGGGGAAACTTATAAGGAAGAGTCAGATGAAACAACCGGTTTCCGGGAAAAGGTCATTACCGAATTCAGGGATAGGACAAAAGCTCCGGCTATCTTGATTTTGGATGCCAAAGGAGAAGTGCTGAAAAGTTATAACTTGCCTGTAGGTGCCCATATTGTTGTAAAAGAGGGAGATGCCGTGGTTGCAGGTAATACAATTGTAAAAATCCCGAGAGCAGTGGGAAAAGCTGGCGATATCACGGGAGGTTTGCCCCGGGTTACCGAATTATTTGAGGCTCGTAATCCGTCCAACCCGGCTGTGGTCTCTGAAATTGATGGGGAGGTTACTTATGGAAAAATCAAACGGGGTAACCGGGAGATTATCATAACTTCCAAAGCCGGAGAAGTCAAGAAATACCTGGTATCTTTGACCAAGCAGATTCTGGTACAGGAGAACGACTATGTACGTGCCGGTACTCCTCTGTCTGACGGAGCAATAACGCCGACTGATATTTTAAATATCGAAGGTCCTATAAAAGTACAGGAGTATATTGTAAATGAGGTACAGGACGTTTACCGTATGCAGGGAGTGAAGATCAATGACAAGCATTTTGAAATTATCGTTCACCAAATGATGCGGAAGGTGCTCATTCAGGACTCCGGAGATACCCGTTTTCTGGAAAATCAGATTGTCGACAAGAACGAATTCATGGAAGAGAACGATGAGATGTTCGGCAAGAAAGTGGTCCTGGACGCCGGCGATTCCGACCGGGTAAAACCCGGACAGATCATTTCTGCCCGTACGCTTCGCGATATTAACTCACAGCTCAAACGCCGTGATATGAAGATTGTACAATCCAGGGATGCCGTACCGGCAACATCTGCACAGGTGTTGCAGGGAATTACCCGGGCTGCTTTGCAGACTTCCAGCTTTATATCGGCTGCTTCCTTCCAGGAAACAACCAAAGTGCTGAACGAAGCTGCAATCTACGGGAAGGTAGATCCTTTGGAAGGACTGAAAGAAAACGTCATTTGCGGACACTTAATACCGGTCGGAACCGGAATGAAGGAGTTCAAAGGACTGATTGTCGGTTCAAAAGAAGAAATGGAAAAAATAACCAAATAAGAAGGGCGCCTCTTTTCGAGGCGCTTTTTTTATGATACTTCATTTAACTCTTGGGAATCCCGTAGAAAATCCGTAATTTTGAGTGATAGAAGTAAAAATGTTAAGTTGAAAATCACTACATATGCCCTTATCCGATAAAGATTCGTTTGAGAGGCTGCCAATAAACGAATTTCCTCCCAGGAATGCAAGAGGTTTAGTCCATTTTTGAAATGTAACCTGATTCATATTGGAACGTTTGAATCTTTTGGACATTTTTACTTATAATGTTGAACATTTGAATGAAGACTTATGGAGGAAAATAAACAACAGATAGATATAGAGTTAAGCCATGACGTCGCTCAGGGAACTTATGCCAATCTTGCGATAATTACTCATTCCAGTTCTGAATTTATCCTGGATTTTATCCGGGTTATGCCCGGAATACCGAAAGCAGAGGTGAAAAACCGCATTATTTTAGCCCCTGAACATGCTAAACGGCTTTTGCTGGTTTTGCAGGATAACATCCGTAAATATGAACAGGTCTTCGGGAAAATAAATCTGCCCGGGGAAATCCCGGCAACCCCTATCTTTCCTGTGAATCTCGAACCCCACGGCCAAGCCTGACGTGACAGGGGGACGGTTCTTTTGTCACCGAATTTTAAATTTAGCTGACGTTTTATTGCTTCGGTTGCAGGGACATTTCCTATTTTAAGTAGCGATTCATTTATTTCCGCTAACTGAATGGGAATTGCTTTAACATAGCAGTGGGAAAAAGAGGTTTTGTTTTGTCAATTGCCTTGTATTCAGTGTTTTGCTTACGTCGAATTCTTCTCGGGACAAACTGTACATTTTTTTGCATTTTATTAAGATGCCGGAAAAAGAATCCTATTTTTTGCGGGCGGTTCATTTTGTTCTCTTATTACCTGTTTTTCAGTACATTATTTAAAATACTGTCGTTATCCGCTGCATCAAACCTGTCCGTTTCTTTCCATTTTTAATCAGAAAAAATTCTTTTTCTTACAAATTGCGGTTTATATTACATATAATAATAGTGTTTTGTATCTAAATTTTTTTGCAATATTATAAATATATGTTAATTTTGTATTAATACTAAAATAACATCAAAAATATGAAACGTTTTTATCAAATGTTCTTGCTTTCGCTATTGATTTGTAGCGGATGTAAAGAGACAGACGAGTCGATTATGGTGGATACATTGCTTTTATCAAGCAATCGTTTTGCCGTCGCCTCGAACGGCGGTAGTACTATCGTCGCTATTACTTCGTCCTCAGAATGGAAGGCTACGGCGGAGGCTACATGGATTACCTGCACGTCGGATAGTAATTATTTGACAATTAAGGTGGAACCGAATGTGGAAGAGGCTATTCGAACGGCGGAAATCGCTGTTGCAACTTCTACAATGAGTGAGAACATCATCGTTAAACAGGAAGGAATGCATTCCGGAGCATCCTTTGAGCTTGTCTATGATGAAAGTCATTGTACGATGGATTCTGAAGGAGCTGAATTCACTGTTACGGTGATTGCAGATGTGGATTGGAAAGCTGAGGCGGACAATTCTTGGTTTACAGTAGAGGTAAACAAAGAAGCCAGCCGATTCTCGGTGAAAGCTCCGCAGAATGCTGGGGACGAACGGCAACATACGACCTTAACCGTGTCTGCCGGATATGTTACACAGCAGATTGAGCTGTCTCAGCAAACCCGTTCGGAAAACGTTTTTTATGCATTGGAAGGCGTATGGAATTGGAATGCGCCAAGCTGGTATTACGGAAATGAAATATTAGGCGAGGGGGTAAATGCTTCGTGCCGTCTGGAGACTTATGTATATAATCAACAATATAAATTATTGGACTTGTTTTTAACAGGATCAGGCTTGTATGTTACCTATGATCCCCAAACGGGGGGATTCACTATTCCGCTGGGTTGGAGTGTAGGCTACAGTGATGCTTATATATTTTATATTTGTGGAGTTGATATAGAATCCAGGGGATTGTCATTTGAGGGGGCATTGACTTTCGTGCCTGAATCCGGTAAACTTGTAGTCAAAAGTGATGTAAGCGACAAATTCCCGTATGTAGGGATTGTCGGTTATAACGGACAGAATTACACGCTTTTCAATAATATTTGTTATGCTCTTATTGACGGTTCTGTACTCGAAAGAAGTGATTCTCAAAGTTCGGTTGTTCAGCATGCGGAGTATGGGCAGATTATCTCTGGGGAAGCAATGAATCATGCCCGTAAGCGGGGATATGCGACTTTTGAAATAAACCGGAATCTCTAAATGTTAATACAAACTCTTTATGAAAAAAATATTTTTTTCTTTACTGGTATACTGTATTGCACTTTGTTCGTGCGAGAAGAATACCATTACTTACACTTATCCTGAAGTACCTCAGTCTCCTGAGGGTATGGCTACTCTGACTATTTCGTCAAAAAATAAACTTTATACAGCTAAGGATGAGCACACAGGCGATGTGACGTTCAGAAGCCGCGGTGGGCAGTTGGTTTTGAATGTTAATACTAATCAGGAAAATTGGGCATATGATGCTGCTGGTGCTACATGGCTGACATTGGAAAAAAACGAGTTGGACGAGTTGCATATTGTTGCAGAGGCGAATATGGAGCTGGAAGGCCGGGAAGCTGTTATTACTTTGCGTGCGGGAGGAGAAGAAGATGCGTCAGCAGCAACAGCAACGGTTAATGTTTCTCAAAATGCTTTTGGTACGTTGGAAATCGGATCTGTCCCTGATACAGCGCTTATTCCGGCCCGTGGCAATACTGTAGCAGAATTTCTGATCGATTGCGGAACAGACGAATGGACGTTCGATTGTCCTTGTTCCTGGTTATTGGTGGAGAAACAGGATAACGGTAAACTTATGGCGACAGCAGAAGATAACCTTTCTTTCGAAGAACGTTCAATTGCCATTACGCTGACTGCCGGGTCCGGAGAAAATACGGTTTCCAGTACAATAGATGTTACCCAGCAGGCTGCTGCTAATGTTTTTTCCGATCCTGCAGCTCTCTCGTTTCCAAATGCAGGAGGACAAAATGAGGTAACGGTTATATCGAATTATGAATGGAATTATGCTTGCGAAGCCTCTTGGCTTACTATCAACCGTGAAGGCAATGTGCTTCACATTAAAGCTGCAGATTATACTGAGTTGGAAAACCGGGAAGCGGCAATTGTCATTACGGCGGGCGACGGGAAGGAGAATATTACCACTTATGCTGTTGCTGTAACACAGTTAGGCCATGATCCTACCACTATGGTATTCGTGTTAAATGTTGCGACTGACGGAGCTAAAGCCTATCTTCCGTTAGCCGGAGCCGTTAACTGTACGATCTCTTGGGGAGATACGAGTGTAGAAGATGTGACGACAGTAAACCCGTCTCATACTTATGAATATGCCGGTGAATATATCGTTACGGTTAAAGGAACGGTTACCGCTCTGACTTTCCCGAGTTCAACGTCGCCCATTACGGCTGTAATCCGCAGTTATATTACGGAGGTACGTCAATGGGGAACTACCGGACTAACCAGTCTCAATAATGCTTTTTATAACTGTGCAGCACTCAAAAAAATTCCTACAGATAGTGATCAATCATTTGCAGAGGTAGCTACTTTTTCCGGAGCGTTCCGTAATTGCAATCTTCAGGAGATTCCGGCCGGATTGTTTGTGTCGGCCACTCAAGCTAAGATTTTTGATTACGTATTTTGCGGCAATAAAGCGATTCAGGAGATTCCGGCCGGACTGTTTGATAACTGCGTGGAAGCGACCTCATTTGCTTCAACTTTTTATCAGATTGATGGTCTTACTGCCATCCCTGCCGGTCTATTTGATAAATGTCCCGAAATTACTTCTTTGAACTCGGCATTTTCCTCTACCTCCATTGCAGCAGTACCGGCAGATTTATTGAAGAATCAGGCAAAATTGATGGTTGCCAGCAGTTTATTCTCCAATACCAAACTGACGTCTATTCCTGCCGGATTTTTGGATAATTGCCCTGAAATTACTACGCTTAACGGAGCTTTCCGTGGTTTAGAAATTACTTCTATTCCGGAAGGATTGTTTAAAAATACGACAAAATGTACCAATATGGGGTATATTTTTGCTTTATGTGATAAACTGGAATCCATTCCTGCTCATTTGTTTGATCCGCTTACTGAAAGTACCCGTTTTGATTATGCATTTCAGGGATGTTCTGTTCTGAAGCGGATTCCGAATGCTTTATTTGCTAATTTCACGAAGTGTTCAACTTATGGTAGTGCATTTGCCGATTGTATTGCTTTGGAAAGTGTTCCCGGCGATCTTTTCGCTAATGCCAGCAATGAGACAGGCTCAGGCTCTGTAAGTTTCCTTAAAACATTTATGAACTGCGGATCCCTGACAGACCTTCCTGCAGAGCTTTTTGCAACTGCAGATGCCACTACTTTTGAAAAAACGTTCCAGAATTGTACAGGATTGAAGAATATTCCTTCCGGGTTGTTTGCAAATAAAAACCGGGTTACAACATTTGCTAATGTATTTGATGGGTGTACCCGGCTGACGAAACTTCCGTCAGATCTTTTTGCCGGTTGTACGGGTACGAAGACCGCCACATACATGTTCCATAATTGCGAGGCACTGGAAGAGGTACCTGAAGGGCTATTTGATGCTTTTGAACAGGTTACGACTTATGCTTATACTTTCCAGAATTGTACGGCTTTGGAGAGAATTCCCGCTGGTTTGTTTGATGCATCCAAAGGACTTACTACCGTCAATTATTTGTTCGCTGGTTGCTCGAAACTAAGTTGTGAATCACCCTACACATCCGTTGACGGTGTTAAAATACATCTCTATGAACGTACTACAAGCAATGGTTTTACAAAGGCTATTACTTCAAGGACAAAATGCTTTAACGGTTGTACGGGACTTACTGATTACGAGGACATACCTTTAGTATGGAAATAATCTAAAACGAAAATTTAAAACAATTCGGAAATGAAAAAAATAATTTATTCGGTGTTCATTTTACTGTTATTCGCAGGAATGGGATGTACCGATGACAAAAATGTATACGAAGTAATGCCTCCGGTTGCTCCGGCACTTTCGGTTTCTTCTGCAAAGGTGATATTCGATGCAGACGGGGGACAAAAGGAAATAGTTGTCCTCTCCGATATAGAAGATTGGTCGTATGAAACAAGTGCTTCCTGGGTAACAGTAACCCGTGAAGGGGATATGCTTGTAATTGTGGCAGAAGCTAACACTACTTCTCAAATTCTGACTTCAACGCTTACTGTTATTGCGGAGCGTGAGGGGAAGTCTGCTGAAAAGAATATCCTTCTTGCTCAAGCCACTTATAAAGCCCGGAATCTTTCAGAGGATGGTACAGCGAATTGCTATATTGTATCCACGGAGAATTCCTATCGGTTTGATGCGACAGTCCGGGGAAATGGCAACAAAACAGGGGATGGTACCTCAGGTTATATTGAAGCCTTCGGGATACAAATCGATACTTCAAAAGCCGCTTATGCTGACTTGTTATGGGAGAGTACTTTTGAATTCAACCGTTCGTCCTGTGCGAATGTGATGGATGGTATGCCTTATTACGATAACGGTAAGATCTATTTTTCAACTGGTACTTATGAGGGAAATGCTGTTATCGCCCTTAAAGACGGTGGCGGTAATATCCTATGGAGCTGGCATATTTGGGTTTGTAACGAACAAATGAAGTCTTCGGCAGCTAATGGTTATGAATTTATGGACCGGAATTTAGGTGCGTTAAACAACGTTCCGGGAGATATTAAAAACCGGGGGCTTTTGTATCAATGGGGACGTAAAGATCCGTTCCTCCCCTCTGGTTCTTCTTACGGTTCGAAAGAGAATGAACCCAACCGCCAGGTAGGAAACGGCAGTGGAAAATGGACAATTGAAGGCCAAATGCCGCTTCCTGTTACGACAGCACCGGGGAACATTCCCCATTCGGTTCAGTATCCTATGACTTTTTTCAGTTCTTATACCTCGGGCGTTTATTCGTGGTATATAGCTGTAAAAAACAATGTGGCCTGTAACAATAACTTATGGGGAGAAGAGGAGAGTAGCAATGGAATACAGAAAAGTATTTTCGATCCCTGTCCGGTTGGATATCGGGTTCCGCCTGCTGTGGCATTCGGTGACCTTACCCAATCAGAAACGGAATATGCTGCGAATTGGAGTAAAGCGGAGTCTTACGGTCGTTATTGGACCGGAGGAAATGGCGATTACTTTCCTTTCTCGGGTATAATTTTAATCTTTGATGGTATCAATGATACAGGGACACGGGCCTATTATTGGTCAACGACAATGGTTCCGGATGATGTTTACAGTCGTGATCTCTATTTGGCATCCGGACGGGCAACTATATTCCGGGCAGGACATGCATACGGATGTAATATACGTTGCGTGAAAGAATAGTAAAAATTTCTGAGGAAATATCCGGAAAGTCGATTTTGAAGATAAAGAATGAATACTTTTTGAGGGAAACAGACGGATAAAACGGAAGTTTCTGAATCAATGATTCACCAGACAATAATAGTCTCAAAGGTAAAGCATTACTAATCGGAAGAATAAACTTTCCGGATGTTTATTTTAATTCCGTTAACAGATCAGTTTCTTCCTTTTTCAGAAAGGGAGAGACTGATTTCTTTTTGTGCCCTTTCCGAAACAAAATAGGCGGGCTTGTTGTTTAACTTATAAACAGAAAATGAAAACAAAATAGTAAAGGGGTCTTTAATAAAGGAAAAATGAGAGAGCGGCTTACACAGGATTTATCGGGAGTATTTGCAAAACATCAAATATTGACATCGGATTTATACCGGGAGATTTATTCGAGGGACGGTTCCTATTTTAATATAAAACCGGAGGTGATCGTACGTCCTGCAAATGCTGCCGAGGTACAGCAATTGTTGGCAATTGCCCGTTTACACCAGGTGAGTGTGACGTTTCGGACAGGTGGAACTTCTCTTTCCGGGCAAAGCGTAAACGAAGGGATTATTTGTGAGTTAAGAACGGCCTGGAAGAGGAACGAAGTGAGGGAAAACGGGAAAAAGATTTGGTTCGAACCGGGATTGACAGCTACTCAGGTGAACCAATTGTTGCGGAAGTATCAGACAAAAATAGGTCCGGATCCGGCTTCATCCATTGCTGCCATGATGGGAGGGATTCTCTCGAATAACAGTAGCGGAATGCAGGCGGGTACTCGTTATAATGCGTATCATACCTTGAGTTATATTGAATTTATATTGGCAAATGGGCATTGGTACAATAGTAGTTCAGCGGAAGACCGGCATAGATTTGAAGAGACGGAGCAGGAACTTTGTCAGGGGCTGACAGAAATCCGGAAAGAGATATTGAGTAATGAAACGCTGCGGAAACGTATAATAGAAAAATACAAAATAAAGAATGTCACGGGTTATAGCGTCAATGCTTTTATCGATTTCGAACACCCTATGGATATTTTTGCTCACCTGCTTATCGGAGCAGAGGGTACCTTGGGGTTTATTGTTTCTGCGGAGTTGAACACGATTCCATTACTGCCGATGTATAGTTCCGCTATGCTGTATTTTGAAAATGCGACTTTAGCAGCGGCAGCGGCTCCGGTTATTGGTAGTAGCGGGGCTGTTGCGGTTGAAATGATGGATTATGCTTCTTTGGCTAGTTTGGATTCCGGTAAATTAGATTTTCCAAAAGGCACTACAGCTCTCTTAATCGATTATGGAGCATCCGGTTCAGACGAGATGCAGGCTAAAATTGCAGAATTGACTCCGGCTCTTCGTAAATTAAAAGGAATTTTGCGGATGGAAGATTTTACCCGTACCGTAGCCGAACGGGAACATTTATGGGAAATCCGGAATGGGATATTTCCTTGCGTGGCAGGAGCCCGTATCCCCGGAGATGCCGTTATTCTGGAAGATGTTGCAGCTCCGGTAGACCGGTTGTATTTGTTAGTGGACGGTTTGCAGCAGTTGTTCCGGAAATACGGTTATGTCGGTGCTGTATTTGGACATGCCCGGGACGGAAATTTGCATCCTCTGGTTACTTCCGGTATGCAGGAACGGAAAAAAGTTGAGAATTTTGCCTATTTTATGGATAGTATGGTGGACCTTGTTTTGTCTTTAGATGGTTCTTTAAAGGGAGAACACGGAACCGGCCGTGCTGTTGCCCCTTTTGTAGAGAAAGAATGGGGGAGTGAGATCTTCAGTATTATGCAGCGATTGAAGAAATTAGCTGATCCTCAGGGGATACTGAACAGAGGTGTCATCCTGAACCCTGATCCGGAAGCCCATCTGCATCCTTTGAAAGAAATGACACTTTTTGGAGAGGATTTTGGATACGAACATGCGGATACTTGTATAGAATGCGGGTATTGTGAACATGTTTGTCCTTCCCGGAATGTAACCTTAACGCCGCGTCAGCGTTTGCAGGCCCGTAGAATTATGAAGCGGGAAGGCGGTAAAGAACTGGAGAAAGAGTATGATTATATTGGAGAGAAGACCTGTGCTGTTGATGGAATGTGTCAGTTGCCTTGTCCCATGGGAATTAATACAGGAATTGTGACAGATGCGTTGAGGGTGAAAAAGGCCGGAAAAGAAGAGTCAAAAATTATGATGTATGCGGCTGAACATTTTGAAACAGCTGAAAAAGAGATACGGGGTGTTTTAAAACTTGCAGTGGGTACAGAAAAAGTTTTATCGCCTTATCCCTTGATATGGGCTACTGATATTATGCATCGGATCATTCAGCAATTCCCTCACTGGTCAGAGCATTTTCCGATGCCCCGGAAGTTACATTTCCGTGAGGAAGCCTATCCGGATTTTATTTATTTCCCCTCTTGTGTAACCCGGATTTTCGGAGCTTCTACACTGAAGAAAGTGGATTTGATAACGGCCGTCCTGAGAGTAGCAGATAAAACAGGAGTGAAGGTGCGTTTACCTGAGAATGCCCAGGGTTTATGCTGTTCACAGATTTGGGGACATAAAGGAAATCCGGAAGGGCAGAAGTGGATGGCAAACCGTACGGTCGAATATTTTTATAAATGGTCGGATCAGGGACAAATTCCTATTTTTTGTGATACGACCTCTTGTACTCACACCCTGTTGTATGAAACCGGAGAAAAAGTACTGACACCGGGAAATTTTCAGAAATACAAAAAATTGAAAATATTGGATATTACAGAATGGCTTAGGGATTATGTCCTACCAAAGGCAGAACACATAAATCCTAAAAGCCGTATCCTTTTGCATCCTACCTGTGCTTGCCGGATTATGGGATTGGTACCGGCTATGTTGGAGATTGCCCAAAAATGCGCTAAAGAAGTTGTATTACCGGACAATTGGGGATGTTGCGGAGCTTCAGGAGACAGAGGTTTTATATTCCCCGAACTTTCCGAATCCGCTACCCGGGAAGAGAATCAGGAAATTGCTGCCCAAAAATTTGACGGTTGTTATTCTTTGGCTCGCACCTGTGAAATAGCCATGCAGGATCATATTAAACAACCTTACGAATCGATTGTATATTTGGTTGATGAAACGATAAGGTGACAAAGGAACCGTCCCTTTGTCACCATTTAGAGTTAATTTTCAGGTTGATAAGGCACAATGGATTTCCAGTCGTAACCTTTCCAGTTTGTAGCTGTTACATTTTGTATCTCGATACCATTGGAATTGAGATAGA
>JAEXFF010000426.1 GCA_023400335.1 Bacteroidota bacterium | reverse complement strand
TGCAATCCTGCGTAGAGGACGAGAAAGACATATTTGATGCTTCTGCTGCCGAAAGAATCGCGGCTGCCATGAAGGAATACAGGGCTACCCTGGCCGCTGCTGAAAACGGCTGGCTGCTGGCTTACTATCCCGAGAAAAATCACTCTATCGGGGGATATAACATGATGGCTAAGTTTACAGCCGACGGTTATGTTACCCTTTCCTCAGAAGTAGCTACCCGGAATTACAAAGCCGGAGATACCATGACTTCCCAGTATGATATCATTTCTGATATGGGACCTGTACTGACATTCAATACCTACAATGAAATTCTGCATTATTTTACGGAACCGAACGGCTCCGTTGATGTAGACGGTATGGCCGGGGACTATGAATTCGTGTTTATGGATGTGAAGCCGGATAAGATCATATTAAAAGGAAAGAAATATGATAACAAACTGGTCATGACCCGTCTGGATGAACCGGTAGACCCAAAAGCTTATTACCAAAGTATTGCTGATATGGAGAAAAAATCTTCTTATAGATATTACAATCTTTATATACAAGGAGACACTATTTGCCAAGCCTCTTTAGTAGAAAGAACATTGGAAATATCCTATGAAGTAATTGAAGCCAGAGATACAACCATACAGGAAGAAATTTTAGCTTTTACTTTTACACCTTCAGGGATAAAACTTTACGAACCTTTTACTTTTAAAGGAAAAGTAACAATGGAGAATTTCAATTGGGATAATGAGAAGAGTTCTTTTATCTGTACTGACCCGGATGCTGATGTCAGATTTGGAGTTCATTGATAAATAATTATTAAGTAAATAATTTATAGAAATGAACCTTCAAATTCGGAAAAGAATTTTTAATAGATATCTCTAATTATAAATTAGGATTAAAAAAATCACATATGAAAAAAATATTCAGTTTATTAATAATGACACTCTGCCTCTTTTTGGCAGGGTGCTCCGACGAAGAAAATGATACTACAGTTCCTGAACTGGGTATTGATAATTCCGGAGTAATATTTAAGGCAGCCGGAGGAACGGGAACTATTGAACTGAAAGCTCCCGGTGCCACAGCTACTGCTGATCAGGATTGGTTTACCGTGTCCCTTTCCGGAAAAACGATTACTGTTACGGCTTCTCCTAACAATTCAATTACTGGACGTACCGGGCAAGTAATTATTGAGCAAAATGGTTTAAAAAGAAGTGTACCTGTAACCCAGACCGGTAATAAAGCACCGGATCCTGAAGTAACAGAAATTCTACTCCCTATAGAAGCAGGCGAGACTGTTATATTGGTGAATAGTGACATGCCTTTTACGGCAGCTACTGAAGCTGATTGGTTGTCAACACGGGTAAGTGGTGACTCATTGATTTTGAAAGCTACTGACAATAGAGCACAACCTATCCGCAAAACAACCGTAACAATCACTTCTACTATTTTTAAAGTATCTGTTGATGTTACTCAGGATGGTATTGTTTTAATCCCAGAAAACACAGACGTAATCCTTTCCAATGACGGAGAAACCCTGAAAGTGTCAGTAGAAGCTTCAGGAACATTCACGGCTAAATCCAGTGCATCCTGGTTAAGTGTTAGCAAGGGCAGCAACTATGTAAATCTTATAGCTCAAAAGAATACTGGAGCCACTGCCCGTACGGCTGTAGTAACTTTAAGCCTGGACGGTTATAGTGTTGAGATCAATGTAACTCAAAGGCTTTATATTTATACAGACTATCTGGGAACTTGGAAGCTAAATGCAAAATCTAAGAGTGACGGTAGTACTGTAACCCTTGAAGTGGAAATTGTCGAAAAAGTAGCAGGAACTTCTTATTTGGTATACGGTTGGGGTGGTTCAAGTCTGGCTAAAGATTTCCCCTTTACTATGGATTTCAATGCAAGTACTGGAAAACTTTCGGTTAAAAATCAGCCAAGTCTGGGTGTGGATGCCGAAGGTAATAAGCCTGGTTTTACAGGAGCTACAGCAGAATATGGTGTCATTACCGGATCCTACACTTGTATGGAAAGTAAAAGGACAGGTAATACTGTTACCTGGGTAATGGGAACTGTTAGTAATGGACCGCTGGTTGGTGTAGGTTATCATTTTATCAAAGTGGGAACGACTAGCTGGTATTCTTACAATGTTGATCCTGTCACTACAAATATGACTATGACCAAGGTTTCTTCTTCTACAAATGGAATGAATATGCAATCAGTTCTTAGGACAGATTCACAAACTATTTCTCCCGTTAAAGCGGTAGCAGAGAAATAAATTTTAGTAATTTTTCAAAATAGCCCCGGAAAACGATGATTTTCCGGGGCTATTTTTATGTCTGTCACTTATTATCTTTAGATAGTTATTAATACTTTTCGAGTATTTATTTCTATATCATTACCTTCCTTCCTATTTCTTATAACTATTCATATTCATTTTTCAGCATTCTTGGCTTATTATAAATATTAAATTGATTACGATTTTGTTTATTTATTAAAAATTAAATTTTAATAATTTTAACTGTATCGATTTCGTGTACAATACATTAATTAATATAAATAAACATTATTTTA
>JAEXFF010000424.1 GCA_023400335.1 Bacteroidota bacterium | reverse complement strand
TATTTGTATTGTGATGGCTTTGGTGATGGCAGGAATTGAAGGATTTTCCTTTACGTTTATAGACGACTTTATAGGAGGTTTGTTAAAATCTTTGCTGATCGTTTTGGGAAGTTCTCTGCTCGGTTTAGGAGTGAGTATATGGCTGGGCGGGAAGTTATTCGCCTCCCGTCGCTGGGCTTTTGCACTGCAAGCGGAACAACGGCTTGAAGAAGGATATGTGGGGGTAGACATGTCAGTGGCAAAGGAAATTGAGAAAACCGGGATAGCTTTGACAGATTTACGGCCGTCCGGTAAAGTCATGATAAATGAAGAAGTATATGATGCCGTCGCGGATCAGGGCGAATATATTCAAAAAGGCTGTACGGTGAAAGTGTTGAAGTACCAGGCCGGACAGTTGTATGTGTTGAAAGAGAGAGGAGAAGAAGGGAAAGGGAAAATTACACATTAGGACACGTCCCTGTTGGGTAATTTTGCGGGATTGATGATGCCGTAGAACATGAGGTCAATGTATTCCAAGATCGTCCGGGAGTTTTTATCTTTCCGGTTTGCCAGGATAAATGCTTGTTCAAGGCTTTTAAACATCAGCAATAAGTTTTGGGAAAATATTTCCGGGTCACTTACGCGGAATATTTCTTTTTCTTTTCCTTCCTTTACAATTCCGGTAAGGAGATGAATTTCTTTCCGGTCGATGTCCTTGCGCAGATGTTCTATACGGATGTTATTGAAAAGGAAGTCGTAACGGATGTAGCGGTTGTTCCGGACTAAATTATCGATGACACCGAAATGCTGCAGGATATAGAGTTTAAGCTTTCTTTCGGGAGGAAGTTTAGAGTCGGCAGCTTTCTGAAGGATCTGGTTAATGGTGTTTACTTCGTCTTCAATGACATATTTATAAAGTTCTTCTTTACTTTTGAAATGAGTATATAAAGTACGCCTGCTCATTTTAGCTGCAGATGCAATGTCGCTCATCGTTGCTTTATACGCACTGATTTCACGAAATAAATTTTTCGCAACGGAAATAATTTTGTTTTTTGTTTTACTCATTCGGATTGTTTATAAATTTATAAGTGTTATACGGAATTGTTCATTCCGTAATGACTTACAAAGAATGTAGACAATTGGGCTTTGGATTTTTTAAAAAAGCTAACCGATCTTACGGGAATTTTATGCAATGATAAACATTTTTTCCTTAAAAAGGAGTTTTTCCCCCTAAATTTATTCCGTTTTGAGAAGAATTAAAAATATGACAAATATCATATTTTTTTGTGAAAGGGGGAAGTATATTTGCGCGCGAAAATAAAAGGGGTGCGCCCGGTACTTCAAATGAATTAAATAATCTGTAAAATGAATGTAATGAATATTTCCTTTTATAAGGAAAAAATTTTCTCTGCCCATTGGTTTCAAACCTATGCAACACTTGTATTGGGAGCTTTTGTAATTTCTGTAGGTTATACTTTTTTTATGACCCCTTACAAGATTGTACCGGGTGGTATTTACGGTATTTCTACTATTTTGCATTATCAATTAGGCTTCCCTATTGGTATGGCTGCTTTGTGTTTTAATTTGCCCCTTAGTTTATGGGGAGTAAAAGTATTGGGAAAGCAATTCGGAGTAAAAACTTTTATCTGTTTTTTATTGGTGGCTATGTTTGCGGACGGCATGCCTCTTGTATTAAAAGCTTTGGGGCATCCTCATCCTTACGACCCTTTTCAATTGCAGGAGGAAGTTTTGTTGGCCAGTATATTCGGTGGGGTAGTCATCGGGATAGGAGCCGGATTGATATTGAAAACCCGTTCTTCCAGCGGGGGAACCGATGTATTGTCTTCTATCCTGAATAAACTGACCCGGAAACCGATCGGCATGTTGCAGATGACCATAGATTCTGTTATTGTTATGTGTGGTTTGATTGTATTTCAGGATTGGAAGGTACCTTTTTACTCCTGGTTGACTATTTTCCTGATGGGTAAGGTGATTGATATTGTGATCCAGGGATATTCCAGCGATAAGACGTTTTTTATTGTTTCTGAGAAAACGGAAGAAATCCGGCATTATATTTTAACGGAACTGCATAGGGGAGGTTCTATTGTACCGGTAAACGGAATGTTCAACCGCTCTGAAAAAGAAATGATTATGACGGTGGTGAACCGGAAAGAAGTCGTTACCCTGCAACGGGCTATTTATAAAATTGATCCCAAAGCTTTTACAACTATTATGGAAGCAAAAGAAATTATGGGAGCCGGATTTAAATCCATGGAATAAGGAAGGGATTTTTTGTCTAAGCGCTGCGTTTTTGCCGTTATTTCCGGTCGGTTAAGCGATTGATGAACCAGACCGGCATGTGGCAGCAGAAAAGGAAAAGTATATTATACTTTTTCCCATTCCTGGATGGAACGTTCAAATATGCCGTTTAAAAATGCCAGCGTCATTCCGTAATTGCTTACCGGTACCCCTGACTCGATAAAAGGAAGAAGGCGGGTTTGCAATTGACGGGAGGTGACCATACATCCCCCGCATTGGATGACGAGAGCGTAAGCAAGGGGCGGTTTTTCAATGGGATCTAGGGCCGGAATAAACTCAAAATTCAATTGTTTGCCGGTATACTTTTCCAATAGAAACGGGATTTTTACCCTTCCGATATCTTCGCAACTGCTGTGATGCGAACAAGATTCCAGCAGGAGTATGCTGTCTCCTTCTTTCAGTTGATCTATCGTCCGGGTTCCTTTTATATACTCCTGAAAATAACCCTTCCGATGGGCCAGAACAATACTGAAACTGGTGAGGGGAATATCTGCCGGTAGTTGGGCGGCAACTTTTTTAAATACCTGACTATCCGTAATCACTAAACGAGGACGAATACCTGATGTTTGCAGAAAACTTGAAATTTCAGCTGGCTGTAAAACGATGCTTACCCCGTGATTGTCCAGAATGTCCCGGATCATTTGTACCTGGGGCAGGATAAGGCGTCCTGCCGGGGCTTCCGAATCTACCGGAGTTACGAGTAGTAAAATATCCCGGGGCTGAATAATTCCTCCCAATAAAGAAGGAGTATTTGAAATTTGTTTTAATTTTTGTATCGTTTCGAATATTGCGGAAATGTTTGCTGGCCGATGGCAACAGAAGTCGATGACTTTGGTTTTATATTTTGTTTCCAATGTGTTCTTTACATCCGGATGCAAGGGAAGCAGGTCGGATTTATTGTGTATGATGAGGAAAGGGATATGCAATTCCAGTATTTGCTGAACCACTTCCTCTTCAGTGGTTTCAAATCGATTTCCGGTGATCAGCAAGAGTATAAAGTCAGACTGAGGAAGCATTTCCTTTGTCCTGGCAGTTCTTTGGCTTCCTAATTCTCCGGTATCATCTATGCCGGCGGTGTCAATAAAAATGACGGATGCAAAACCGGGAATTTCATAGCTTCGTTTTACGGGATCGGTTGTCGTACCGGGGATATCGGATACGATAGCTACTTTTTGACCGGTGAGCACATTGATCAAAGAACTTTTTCCGCTATTCCGGCGACCGACAATAGCAATCCGCAGTTTTTCCATCGATCCGTTATTTATACTGATTTAAATCTTCTGCCGTGATTGTAGGGCCGCAAAGGATAATCAAACGTTCCACCACGTTGCGTAACTCCCGTATATTACCCGACCATTCGTATGTTTTCATCATTTCCAGGGCTTCCGGAGTAATGGCTTTAGGTAAAATACGCATTTCCGTACAGATTTCGTTTATAAAATGTGAAACCAGATCTTCTATATCTTCTTCCCGCTCTTTCAGAGAAGGAACATTTATAATAATGACGCTCAGGCGGTGATAAAGATCTTCCCGGAAATTTCCTTTGAGGATTTCTTTTTTCAGATTTTTGTTGGTAGCGGCGATGACCCTTACGTCTACAGGTATGTCCCCGTCTCCTCCAATTCTGCTGATTTTATTTTCCTGCAATACTCTCAGTACTTTTGCCTGGGCACTGAGGCTCATATCTCCGATTTCATCCAGAAAAATGCTTCCTCCGTGAGCCAGTTCAAATTTGCCTTTTTTTTGCTTGATTGCTGAAGTAAAAGAGCCTTTTTCATGTCCGAATAATTCACTTTCGATCAGTTCTGCGGGAATGGCTGCACAATTGACTTCTATAAAAGCATTGTTTCTCCGGTTACTTTTTTCATGTAACTGGCGGGCGACTAATTCTTTCCCTGAACCGTTCGGCCCCGTAATTAAAACGCGGGCATCAGAAATGGCTACTTTTTCTATCATTTCTTTCACTTTTTCCAATGCTTCAGAATGCCCCACCATATCGTATTTTTTGCTGACTTTACTCTTTAAGGTCTGGGTTTCCTGAATGAGTTGGGTTTTGTCCGTAGCATTTTTGATTGTAATCAGAATACGGTTCAGGTCCAAAGGCTTTTCGATAAAATCATAAGCTCCTTTTTTGATGGCTTCGATAGCTGTATCTATGGTGCCATGACCGGAAATCATGACGACAGGGGTATCCCGGGAAAATTCCTTTATCCGTTCCAGTACTTCTATTCCTTCCATATTCGGCATTTTGATATCGCAAAATACCAGATCCGGTTTTTCGGTTTTAACGGCAATTAAACCTTCCATGCCGTTTTCAGCTACAATAACATCGTGTTTTTCAAAAGTAAGTATGTCTTTCATCGAATTGCGAATACTGCGTTCATCATCGATGACTAATATTTTCGCCATATTATTTTCCTGAGATTTTTATTTTAAAGGGAGGATTTTTTCCTATACCCTAAAAACTTAAAATTTTATTACGCCTGTTTGCAAAAATAATGAAATATTCTGCTAAATTAGGGTATCAGAACGCTAAAATTTTTTGAACGGGAGAAAAGAGGGCTGAAAAAATAGATTTATACAGATAAGTACCGGTTTCGGTATTTTTCTTACTATTTTTAACGTTATATCCTGAAATTATTTCTTAAAATAGAATTAAATTTGTTCTATTGTTTCATATTTAAGAATAACCTGATGAAAAGAGTTGTGTTGGTCTTAGTTGCTTTATTTTTATTCGGAGGCGGACTGCAGGCAGAACGGAAGAAAGTCGGGTTAGTTTTGAGTGGCGGAGGGGCAAAAGGAGTCGCTCATATCGGTGTATTAAAAGTGCTGGAAGAGGCAGGGATCCCTATAGATTATATTGCCGGTACGAGTATGGGTTCGATTGTAGGAGGATTGTATGCAATCGGATACGATGCGGGTATGTTGGATACTTTGGTGCGGAAGCAGCAATGGACTTTTTTATTGAGTGACCGGGTATACCGGTATGATTTGCCGTTTTCAGAAAAAGAAAAGGACGAAAAATACCTGGTTTCTATCCCTATGATCGGAGGAAAAGGGATTCAGATGCCTTCGGGGTTTATCGGTGGACAAAATATATTCAGTCTCTTTTCTGAATTGACGATAGGGTATCACGATTCTGTTTCTTTTCTGAGTTTGCCCATTCCTTTTGCTTGCGTTGCAGCAAATCTGGTAAATGGGAAAGAGGTGGTTCTGGACAAAGGGAATTTAGCCTTAGCTATGCGTTCCAGTATGGCTATTCCCGGTGTATTTTCTCCTGTCGTATTGGATACGATGCTGTTGGTAGACGGTGGAATCGCCAATAATTTCCCTACGGATGTGGGGAAAGCGATGGGAGCCGATATTATTATCGGAGTAGATGTTTCCTCCGACCTTCGCAAGTTAAACGAATTGAATAATGCCCTGGAGATTGTAGACCAGTTGACTTCTTTTTTAGGCATGGCAAAATACGAGGAAAATATCAAATTATGTGATTTATATATTAAGCCGGATATTCTGCCTTATTCGGCAGCCAGTTTTAATCCGACAGATATTGATACTTTAATCCTAAGGGGGGAAAGGGCTGCAAGGGCTCAATGGGAGGATTTAATGGAATTAAAAGAAAAGATTGGATTAACTCCTTCGGAAAACGAAGAAAAAATTATAGATAATAAATTTATACGGACAGATTCACTGGTGATTGGACGGATTTATATCAATGGGGTGGGAAGCCGGGAAGAAAAATGGGTGAGAAAAAAAGCCGGTTTGTCTGAATACTCTTATATTTCTATTGATGATTTACATCGGTCGATTGCTATTTTATACGGTACAGGGGCATTTTCATACGTGAATTATTCTTTAAAGGGTACGGATGTTTATGACCTGACCTTAATATTGAAAGAAAAATCGATGAGTTCTTTGAATTTCGGATTCCGTTTCGATTCTGAGGAGATGGCTGCTATTTTACTGAATACTACTTTTTCCCATAAACATTTAAGGGGATTTCAGTTGTCGCTGACGGGACGTTTAAGTCAGAATCCTTATGCCCGGGTAGAGTATTCTTTTGGAAATACTTTTTTGAGGAAAGCCGGTCTGGTATATATGTATAAGTACAATGATATAGACCTTTACCGGAAAGGACATAAAGTAGATAACATTACTTTTTCCCAGCACATGGCAGAATTGACTTTTTCTGATATTTATATTCAGAACTGTAAATTTGTATTGGGATTCCGTTACGAATATTTTGATTATAATTCTTTTTTATATGCTTCTGCCTATGAGGGAGTAAAAGCCCGGCCGGAAGGCTTTTTCAGTTATCATGCATCGGCTCATTATGAGACTTTTGATAAAAGATATTACCCTACAAGAGGAATTTCAGTGAAAGGAGAATATTCTTTATATACAGATAATGGATTACATTATGATCACGGGGCTCCTTTTTCTGCTCTTGACGGAAGTTTTTCAGCTGTAGTACCATTCACACACCGTTTTTCTGTACTGCCTTCTTTTTACGGAAGAGTATTGGTCGGCCGGGATATTCCGTTTGCTTATTTAAATTATATGGGAGGGATGGTTGGCGGAAGGTATATGAATCAGCAGTTGCCTTTTGTGGGAATTCAGCATTTGGAAACTTTTGATAATACCGTGTTGGTGTTGAAGGCAAAATTCAGGTATCGCATCGGTTCGAATCACTATGCGATAGCTATGCTAAATTATGCGAAGGAAGATAAAAGTTTGTTCGATATTCTGGGAGGAACTGATTTGTGGGGAGGAGGTGTGTCCTATTCATACGATAGTTTGATCGGACCTATAGATGTGGTGCTCAATCTCTCGAACTGGGATAAGAAATTGGGATTTTATTTCAATTTGGGATATTATTTTTAGTAAGGGGTCCACTGAAGTGTTGTTAATGTGCTATTTAATAGAAGTGAAAAACAATGAGATTTTTTATTTTTTTAGGAATAATCTGTTTGCTCATTGCCTGTAAACAGGAACAATACCGGCATGTAGAAGGCAAGATTTACGGAACTTATTACCGGATTATTTATGAATCGAAAGAGGATTTTTCAGAAAGTCTGAAAACGGAAATGGAGAAAGTGAATACCTCTTTATCTATGTTTAATCCTCAGTCAGTCGTTGCGAAATGGAACCGGGGAGAGAGTAAGGAAGTGGATTCTTTATTTATTCGTATGTTCCGGACAGCGGAAAAAATAAACCGGGAAACAAACGGGGCTTTTGATATTACTGTGGCTCCACTGGCTAATGCCTGGGGATTTGGCTATAAGCAGAATCGTTTTCCGGATCCGGAAGAAATAGATTCTCTTTTGCAATATATCGGCATGGACAAATTGAAAGTAGAGGAGGGATATTTGTTGAAAGAGAAAGCAGGAATGGAAATTGATGCCAGTTCTATTGCGAAAGGTTTAGGGGTGGACCTGGTCGCTGAGTTTCTGGACGCCTGTGAAGTCCGGAATTATATGGTTGATATTGGCGGAGAAATACGGGTCAGAGGGGAAAGTGACAAAAAAAGACCCTGGAGGATAGGAATTGATAAACCGATTGACGATATAGCCGTTCAGGGAAGAGAATTACAAATGGTTATCCGGTTTACAAAGGGAGCGATTGCTACTTCCGGGAACTATCGCAATTATTATATACACGAAGGCAGGAAATATGCTCATACCATTAATCCGCGTACCGGTTATCCCGTGCAGCGGGACATCCTCAGTTCGAGTGTATATGCTCCGACTTGTATGGAAGCAGATGCCTATGCGACAGCTTTTATGGTGCTTGGGTTAGAAGAAAGTAAAAAAATTGTTGAAAATAACACTGAAATAGAGGTTTGCTTCGTATATGAACAAAATGGTGAAAACAGGGTTTGGATGACAGAAAAATTTAAAGATTTAATCATTAAGGAAGAGTAGAAAAAATAAAAGTGTTCACAGGAAAACTATAAAATGATTAAAGGGTCAGGCAGATTTGGAATACTATTATTTCTATGGGTAGAATTGTTTTTTTCTACCGGACTTTTTGCGGCTCCCGTACAGGACAGCATTACAGTAAAAAAAGACAATATCCTTTCTGTTCCTGTCGTATACCGTCCGGATAGTTTGATCCGGGATACTTTAACATACGAATATACCCGGATCAAAAATGCAGCCTATAAATCTTCTTTTACGAAAGAATTGTACAAGCTGATTTTTGTAAATCCTAAGCGTAACCGGGTAAATGTCATGCGGACCCAGAACAGTGAAGCCCGTTTTGAAGCTTATGCCGGAAAAACCATTCAAAAGATTAATATCAAAGTGCTCCCTCCGTATGGAGCGAGCGTATACGATACTACTTATACAGAAGTGGATTTAGGGTGGTTGAGGAATGCTGCTAATAAAATTCATATGAAGTCTTCTGAGCGGACGTTGCAAAGGCAGTTGACCATAAAACCCGGAATGGTGTTAATACCCTTCGAATTAGTACAGAATGAGATCCTGATCCGGCAGTTAGACTATATAGATGACGTTACAATAATGGTAGATGAAGATCCTCAAAACCCTCAGGAAGTTATCCTGACGGTTATCTGCAGGGATGATTTTTCCTGGGGTGCTGAAGTTTCTTCTAATTTTTTAAATAATGCCCGCGTCAAATTAATCAATAAAAATTTTATGAAATTGGGGCATATTGTAGAATATCAGATTAGTTACAGGGGAACAAAAGAACAAAAATGGGGGAATTTGTTGGAATACAAGGTAAACAGTATATTTGGCACCCATTTTGATGTGAGAGGTTATTATCAGAATGATTACATATCGAAACAGGTTTGGGGGGAAATCAACCGGCAATTTCTGACTTCCCGCGTAAAATGGGCAGGAGGGGTGACAGTCAGCCGGATTTTTCGTTCCGATGAGTTACCGGATATCAATATTGAACATCAGCAGATCCCTTTTAATTATCATTCTCAGGATCTTTGGGTAGGAAGATCCCTCTTGTTGAGATCCCGGCACCGTTATACACGGAATATTTATTTTACAGCCCGTTTTTTAAATACAGTATTCAATAAGCGGCCTTTCGTATCTTCGGACACAAATCAATTCTACTATAACCGGAGAAACGTGTTTTGGGCTTTCACGTACCGGAAACTGAAATATTACAAAGCTAACCTGATTTACGATTTCGGACGTACGGAGGATGTCCCTACCGGACTTTATTCTGCTTTGACTTTTGGGTTCGAGCATAATGAGTTTCAGAATTCAGGTTATATCGGATACGAAGCCCGTTATTCCCATTTCAATCGCCATACGGAACGTTTTTATGCTGCTGATATTGCACTTGGATCGTATGTAAATGAGGGGGGATTTGAAAGAGGACTTTTTAAATTAGGACTTCATCACATCAGCAATTTACAGGCATTGGGAAACTGGCGTTTCCGTTTTTATAATGATGTAAATTATATTACAGGTATCCGGCGTTATCCTTCCGATTATCTCCATTTTCAGGATTATGATATTTTAGGTTTCGATTCGGACACCCTGGGGGGAAGTCAGAAGCTTTCCACTTCTTTATCTGCTACCTTCTTTCTGCCTTATATCAAAAAAGGATTTCGTATGTCCTTAACAGGTTTTGTCGATGTTGGTGTTTTGGCTCCGGAGAACAAATCGATATTTAAAAGTGAAACGTATTGGGGGATCGGAGCTGCTGTGACGTTGAGAAACGATAATATTGTATTTAAAAATATTACTCTCCGCTTATCTTTTTATCCACGGGTGCCTTCAGATGTGAGGGGGTTCCAGGCTTCCATGTCCGGAAATTTGCAGAATGGTTTCTATGATTATCAGGTAGACAGACCGAGGGTGATCCCTTATGAATAAAAAGGATGAGATTCTGTATCAAAAGGTGTACGGGGAAGGATATTGAAGATATGATTATTTTATTATTCGTAATTTATGTTTTAGGATTTGAAAAACTGAATAATTTTTTATGTAATTCTTATTCTATTAAGAATATAATGAAGAAAAAAATGAAAAATATAGAGTAAGAATAAATATTTATGGTGAAAATAATAGTAATTGTTATATTTTTGCCGTATAAAACAGGACTGACGAATAAAAGCTAGCCCTTTACTTCCTGAAAGTCGGCTAATCAGTAATGATTTTTGATTTGAATTGACCATAGTTCTTACTTTTTAGTCAGATAATTATCAATGATCATAATTGGCTGTACATTTACTGTATCGGGTTGTTTAATAATGGATTGGACCTGAATGAGTACCTTAAAATCAATTAGCGAATGAAAAAAGTTTTATTATTTTCTCTGTTTTTATTGTGTGGTTTATTTTTTTCTCAGTTATTACCTTCCGTTTTTGAGCAATCTTATTCCCGTTTTGAGTTGGTTTTTAAAAATTTGATGTTTGTTTGTCTGGCTTTTATTATGATCAATGTAGGACGGGAGTTTGAATTGGATAAAAGCCGTTGGAAATCTTATGCGCAGGACTATTTTATTGCAATGGCTACGGCTGCTGTTCCCTGGTTATTGATTGCTTTTTATTATATTTATATTTTGCCGGGAAATGATTTGTCCTGGGATAAGAATTTGCTGGTAAGCCGG
>JAEXFF010000386.1 GCA_023400335.1 Bacteroidota bacterium | reverse complement strand
GAGTTGTACTCCAGGACTTGGTACGTATCAACAAAGCTTGTCAGGATAATTCTATTATGCAGAATCCGGAAATTGTAAAAGCTTTTACTTATGCGCGTGATAATCATAAGCAGGTACATTTTATGGGGTTGGTATCTGACGGAGGAGTACACAGTTCTTTGGAGCATGTTAAAAAATTATGCGATATTGCTAAAGAATATGGTATTGCGAAAACTTTTGTCCATTGTTTTATGGATGGGCGGGATACGGACCCGCACAGTGGACTTGGTTTCATTCAGGATTTAAAAGAATATATGTCTCATTCTGCCGGTCGTATTGCGTCTGTAATCGGCCGGTATTATGCTATGGACCGGGATAATCGCTGGGAGCGGATACGGGAGGCATATGACCTGTTGGTATATGGAACCGGTTTTGAAACTCAGCACGTAGAAACGGCTATAAAAAAATCTTATCAGGAAGGCATTACAGATGAGTTTATCAAACCGATTGTACATGTAACCAGTGATGGGAGGCCTGTGGGGCTTATTCAGCCGGGCGATATGGTCGTTTTTTTCAATTATCGGAACGACCGGGCGAAAGAATTGACGATAGCCTTGACTCAAAAAGACATGCCGGAATTCGGTATGAAAACTATGCCTTTGTATTATTGCTGTATGACCCCTTATGATGCAAAATTTGAAGGGCTGCATATTTTATTCAACAAGGAAAATGTAGAGAATACTTTGGGAGAAGTCGTGAGCAAGGCCGGGATGAAACAATTACGTATTGCAGAAACGGAAAAGTACGCTCATGTCACCTTCTTTTTTAATGGAGGAAGGGAAGCTCAGTTTGAAGGAGAAAACCGGATTTTAGTTCCCTCTCCGAAGGTAGCGACCTATGATTTACAGCCGGAAATGTCGGCTCCGGAGGTAGCTGAGAGATTGGTTGAACAATTGAATCTGAAATCGGCAGATTTTGTCTGTCTGAATTTTGCTAATGGAGATATGGTAGGCCATACAGGAGTTTACAAAGCCATACAAAAAGCCGTGGAAACGGTAGATGCCTGTGTAAATAAAGTTGTTACGGCTGCTGAGGCCAACGGATATGATGTATTGATCATTGCGGACCACGGAAATGCAGACCATGCTGTAAATGAAGACGGGACACCGAATACGGCACATTCCTTAAATCCGGTACCTTGCATTTGGGTGACAACCGAAAAAGGAAAAAAATTGAGAGACGGAGTGCTGGCAGACGTAGCTCCTACTATTTTACAGATTATGGGAATACCTCAGCCGGCAGAGATGAGCGGGAAAACGCTTATCGAGTGAAATTTTGCCGGAGGACATAAGCCGGAGAGCTAATAAAAAACAGCGGCTGTTGAAATTGCCGCTGTTTGTTTTTGTTAAAATACGGTTGATTGAGTTGAGTCGGACTATATGGTACAGATTGGGAATGTTTTGGTCAGTTTTGATATTTTCGAAAAAAAATTTTGTTGTGATTTGAGTTACTGCAAAGGCATCTGTTGTATTGAGGGAGATTACGGAGCTCCTCTGGACAAAAAAGAAATAAGAAGTATAAAAGAGAATTATGAGGGAATAAAGGTTTTTATGAAACCGGAAGGGATAATGGCTGTGGAGAAACAAGGATGGGCCGTGAAAGATTGTGATAATGAATGGACGACGCCTTTGATAAATGGGCGGGAATGTGCTTTTGCCATCGAAGAAAACGGATGTTGCTGGTGTGCTATTGAAAAGGCCTGGGCTGAAGGGAAAAGTAACTTTCGGAAACCGGTTTCTTGTCATTTATATCCTATACGAATTGCTAAATATGTCGGGTTTGAAGCCTTGAACTATCATAAATGGAGTGTTTGCCGGGAAGCCCGTGTGAAAGGAGAAATGCAAGGAATTCCGCTGTACCGTTTCCTCAGGGAAGCTTTGATTTTAAAATACGGGGAAGAATGGTATGCAGAACTGGAATATGCTGCCCGGGAATACGAAGCCGGTCGTCTTATTACACATTAGGGACGTGCCCTTTTGTGTAATTTTTCCCTGAATTATTGTTATTTCTGCTCTCATCTTTCGGATTTAAACGGAGCAGGTAGAGCATACGAAAATTCGCTGTAAAAAATCCCTGTTCCCTTTCTGTTTCTCTCTGTAAAGGCTGTTTTTATTCCTTTGAAACTTAAAAAAGGGTTTTGTAATCAGAATCTGGCTCCGATTTTTTTAAAAAAAGTTTGTAAAAAGAGAAATACTCCCTATATTTGCAGCGCGAAAGCAGAATGGTAGATGTAGCTCAGTCGGTTAGAGCGTCGGATTGTGGTTCCGAAGGTCGTCGGTTCGAGCCCGATCTTCTACCCTTAGAGACCGCTTGAAATTATTCAGGCGGTTTTTCTTTTAGGGAATAAAGAGCAGGCAGTAAGCGGTTTATACTGTTTATACCTTTACTGAAGTAAAACTAACAAACTATTTACCACAAACAAAAAGGCTTTATCATTTGCATTTCTATGATAAAGCCTTTTTAAATAACCGGGACTGTCGGTCCCTCTTCTTTGGGTGCTATTGAAGACCTTTATTTTATTCCTTCAAATCGTCTCTAAGGGATAAGATTGTATCGTCATCGCTTGTTTTCAACCTGATACAATAATAATTTCCGTGGCTTGATTCTTCATATCTCCGTTCTACAATAGTATACCCTGCATAATGTCCGGAAATATAATTCATGACCCAGTTTGGTAATTGTTCTGTATCATCTAAAGGCCGGGAAGTAGATAACCAATAGGCGTCCCAATCGAGTATAATTCTTTTTAAATAACTGTCATGCAAAACATATAATTCAATTTTCCCGTTATCATTTAGCAAAATACCAAGAATGGGGATTCCTTTATAATTATCAGTCATATACTGATTAATTTCCTGGGGTACTTCGATCAACCAGAATTGGTTTTGGTTTCCATATAAAGACTGGAGCAGTGTTCCATTTTCCTGTATATATATATCCTGTTTTATTTCCCCTTTGGCTACGCTAATCCGGTAAAGAGTTCCCTCCATCATCAAACGTTCTATCCGGGTTATTGTTGTTATTTTCTGACCAGCGTATTCTGAATTGCTAAAAGCATATTCGACAGCAGAGGGTAATGTTTGTGTTTTAGGCAGATCTGTTTTTGACATTTGCCATATACCGTTTGAATCAAACCAGGCGGTTTCATTGAAATTGCCGGCATCTGTAAAGGTAGCAATATAATAAGTACCGTATCTGCTCCAGGTCCGGGGTTGTGCAGAAGAATATTTATTGGAAAAAGCTTTGTCGATATTTTCCGGAATTCTCATTTCATCGTTTTTTGTATCATCACTGCAAGAGGAGATACAAAATAAAGAGAGAGACAAAAGGAACGTTTCAAATAAAATCTTTGTTTTCATAAAATAATACAATTAGTTGTTTTTTAATTCAGATGGAATCGATTTTCCCGTTTTTATGAAATTCAGTCAAAATTTCAGGTTACAAACCTAATAAAATTATTACCAATGTATACTTTTATTGAGGGATTAATTAAAGGCCGTTCTGATAAAGAAATGAATAAAAATTAAAGAGAAGCAGATTTTATGACAGATTTATCTGATGAAAAACTGTGGGTCAGCATATTGGAATGAATTTTATTGCTTTTTATTCCGAAGCGGATTAAGTGATATTTATTCAAAAACAGAACTTTCTGCTTTATTTGTATAAATATTCATTTTATAGAAATCTTTTAAAAGAACTTACTGCTTAACTGGCTTAAAAATCAACTTTAGATATGCGGATGCTAATGTAAAGGTAAAATTATGAAGAATTATAAATTTTGGATAAATATTCATTTATGTATAGAATAATTTTTAGAAACGAGTAATTATTAATATTTTTAAACCGTTAATATTTTCTTAAATCAATGTGGTGTACAAAACAAACAGTTAAACTTATGAAACGTGAATTAAAATTTGCAGGTATTATCCTATTAGTGATAGGAAGTTTTGGATGTAAAGAGACAAAGGAAGCGAAGGAAGATAATGCTGAGGAGCGGAAAAAATTAGAGTTGATTTATCAGGAATTGTCTGCTCAGTATGATTCATTGCGTCTTCAAGTTATCCGGGAACCTGCAGGTTATTTAAAATATCCGTATTTAATTCCGGCCGGATTTTATTCTCAATTGTGGGATTGGGATGCTTTTTTTATGGCGAATCATTTTATCAGTCAGGACAAACCGGAATATATGAAATATTGGGCTATGACTTATTTGGAAGGAATAGATGAGGAAGGGTATGTGGCCGGTGGGATGACGAAAGAGGGACAGCGTAAAATTTTCGGGAAATTTGCGATGAAGCCTTTTTTGGCACAGGGGGCTTATCAGTATTCCCGTTACGTTGACAATTTCGAATGGATTGAACCGTATTATGAACGTTTGGGCCGGATTTTTAAATACCGGAAAGAGACGCAATTGGATTCTCTCCGGGGGTTATACTATTGGGAAATTGCCATGCAGAGCGGGGCGGATAATAATCCGGCTATGAATTATTTTAAAGAGGATACACGTTCGTATGATTGTGCAGATGCCTGTGCTTTTCAATACGGAGAATTGAGGGCTATGTCGGTAATCGCAGCGAAATTGGGTAAAACAGAGGATGCAGCTTATTATAAAAAGGAGGCGGATGATTTAAAGGCAAGTGTAAACAAGTGGCTTTGGAACGAAGAGGATCAGGTATACTACAATGTAGATCGTGTTACGGGAGATCAGTATAAGCGAATCAGTTATTCTTCTTTTGTGCCCTTAATGTACAAAATGGCTCCTGAAGAGAAAGGGAAAGTGATGATTGAGAAGCATTTATTAAATCCGGAAGAGATGAAATCGGCCTATGGTTTCAGGAGTCTGTCGAAAAAGGATTGCGATTATAATAATAAAAACATCATTGTTCCTTTTTCTAACTGGCAGGGACCGGTTTGGCCGATTGCCAATTACATTTACTCAATTGGATTAAAACACTACGGATTTGAAAATGAAATTGCCTGGTTAGGAGGAACTTTAGGTAAATTATTGACAGAGGATATCCGGAAATATGGAACCATGCATGAGAATTATCATGCCGAGACGGGGGCTCCCTTGGCGCCGGATCAGAACCATGTCGATAAAAATGGCAAATTCGTAGGATTTATCAGTTGGAATCTTTGTATGCAGAATGTTTTGGAGGGTGTCTTGTATGATAAGTGGATGTTATTGGAAATAGAATGACCCTAAAAAAGGGTTTTCTGAAATATTATTTTTCGGTTTATAACGGAAAATCTCCTTCTGCCCCTCATTCAGGTTTCGCTGATTAAAGAAACTGGAGAATCTGATCATCCTTTCGGCTTCTAAAGTTCTTTAATCAGTGAAGTTTTTTAATAAATACACCTCTCATATCCTGAATTGAAAACATAAAATTTCCGGAATTTATCGGTCTTGTGCTTTTTTTTGACGTTGTTCGGACAATTGTTGTTCAATTTGTTTCATTTTTTCTTCATTTAAAGGATAAAAGAAAATAAAGATAACAGAGCAGAGGGTCCCGACTGCTGGCAGGAAACTGAGCATTAATTTCAGGCCCGTAAGGACTTCTGTATTTTGTGCTACGTTTGCCTGGAAGCCGAAGGCTGCTAATAGCCAGCCTGTAACTGCCCCTCCCAGTGTCCATCCGAATTTTTGGGACATAGAAGAGGAGGAAAATATTAGTCCGGTTGCCCGTCGGCCGGTACGTATTTCCGAATAGTCCGTAATGTCAGCATACATACTCCATAATAGAGGAAAAATACTTCCGGCACACATACTGATAAGAACTTGTAATGTCATGATCAGAAAGATATCTTGTTTACCGGCAAAATAAAATGCGATACTCAGGACAGTTGCCAAGAGCATAGCATATAAATAAGTTTTCTTTTTACCGATGCGATTAGAGATAGGGGTTACCAGAAGAATGCCCGCGATATTGGCTGCCTGACCGAGAACGAAAAAAAGAGTAGTCAGTGACAGATGACCGAAAGAAGTGGTCGTATCCGAGGCTACGTAATATTTGAAATAATAGACGGCCCCTCCGTCCCGTATCGAGTTGAAAATTAAAGCAGATATGCCGGATGCCAGTAATATCCACCAGGGTTTATTGCGTAGCAGGTCGCAGAAATCTTCCCGTAGGCTGTTTTTTTCTTCTTTCAGGGGTTGTACTCTTTCACGGGTCCAGAAAAAAGTACAAAGGAAAAACAGTATGGCAAGAATGGCAAATACGCTGACAGCTGCAGTCCATCCTCTTGTGGCATCGACGGTTCCGGTATCTGTTTGCCCGAAGAATTGTACTAAAGGCTCGATCAGTAAGAGGGCGAGCAGACTTCCTCCGAAAGCGAAAATCATCCGGTAAGAAGACAATGCTGTACGGGTTTGGGGAGAATTTGAAATGACTCCCAGCAGAGAGGCATAAGGTACATTGATTAAGGAGTATACCATCATCATTGCGCCGTAAGTGATGTAGGCATATATAATTTTTCCTGTAGGGCTGAAATCGGGGGAACTGAATGTCAGGATACCGAGGATCCCGAAAGGAAGGGCTGTCCATAAAATGTAAGGGCGGAATTTCCCCATGCGGGTAGACGTACGGTCGGCCAGTATTCCTACTAACGGATCGATTAAAGAATCCCAAATCCGGGTTACCAGAAACATTGTACCGACAATTGCGGCGTTTAAACCGAAAATATCAGTATAGAAAAATAAGAGATACATCCCGAAGAGTTTCCAGAACATAGAAGAGGCGGCGTCTCCCAGGCCATATCCTACTTTTTCCCGAAAAGAAACATGTGTATTATTTTTCATAAATTGTTTATTATTCTTATCGATTAGCGGTTTACCATTTTTTATATTAACGGGAAGTATTCCAGCGGTCTGTCCGGAAAGGGAAAGCCGGTAGTCCCATCGTATTATAAAGGTTTACCCGTATAAAATTTTTGAAGCCATACCGGACGGCTTTCGGGCATTTGACTTTTGTACATACAATTTCAACTTCGGAGCCGTTTTTGATTTGAGCTTGTGCCGGATAAAATATGCGGTCGTCACCTGCGAGTTCAAAACCGCAGACAGGACGGTATAAGGGGGTTAATTCGGATTCTGATGTAAATTTTACGATTGCTTTTTCGTTTTCATAAGTTACGGATTCGAACCGTGGACCATAAGTGTCGTGACCTTTTTGGGAATAAGTTTGATGGAGGGCCAGCAAAGCCAGTCGTTGGCCGACCAAATCCTTACGGGAAGGGTGAATAAAACAGGAATCTCCGATGTCTGATGTAGCGGCTATACCGGAATAGGGTATGAGATTTAAAGCCTGAAGCTGGGCTTCTACAAGCAAAGGACGGAGAATGGGATTGGGTTGCTTTTCAAACTGATGTTCCGGAATATCGTAATCAAAGGGGGCAATTTCCACATAGAAAAAAGGCATTTCCGGATTTCCCCAAAGCTGACGCCAGGAATGTACCATTTCGGCCATATTGGCAGCATATTTGTCGTGATGCCCTTTGTTGGATTCTCCCTGATACCAGATAAAACCCCTGGCGGTATAAGGCGTGATTGGAGCGATCATTCCGTTGTAGAGGACTGCCGTTTTATCGAAATAAGTTGCGGTAGCGTCTGATTGCAAAATTGCGGCATCTATCTTCAAGGCAGATTCGAGGGGCATCCAGGTTTCGATCCGGGTAGCTCCCCAGTCACTTTCGATTATACCGATAGGAATATTCAATACATCGGATAAGTATTTAGCGAAATAATAACCTACGGCACTGAAGTTGGCTGCACTTTCCATGGAAGAGGGAGACCATTGTCCACAACAATCTTCTTGTGGGGAAGAATGGGGTTGACGGCTGACTGTAAACAAACTTAAATCCGGGTAGCGATTTGCTTCCAATAAGGTTTCTGTAGACCGGAAAACAGGTTGTGAAGGGAAACCTTTTAATGGCATCTGCATATTGGATTGCCCGGAGCAAATCCAGACTTCGCCTATCCGGATGTGTTGAAGTTTTAGTATGTCGCCGTCGTCGAAGGTGAGGGAATAAGGGCCGCCCGCTGCAGGAGTTGGTACCTTTACCTTCCATTTGCCTTTTGTGTCAGCTTTCGTTATATAGCAGGAATCATTCCAGGAAGGGGTGATCCTGACCTGCAGGCCAGGATCTGTTTTTCCCCATAAGTTTATCAGGCTATTTTGCTGAAGAACCATATGATCTCCCAGTATGGCAGGAAGTTTTACTTCTGCCTGTATTCCGCTATAGAGTAGCAAAAATATACTGATAATGAATGAAATTTTCATAACCGAGATTTTATTCTGTGATATTCAGCATAGCTGTTCCATTTGCCTTTGTTTTCGACGGGCGATAGAGAAGCGTATATTCAGCATTCAATTCCGGATGATTTTCAACTTCCAGTAGGAGCCTGAAACGGTCTGATTGTAAATGTGGCAGTTTATATCGGGCGGTCGGGCCGGCTAAATTCGTGTTACTTTTGATGATTTCGGTATGCCATTTTAAAATAGTAATCTTTTTTTCTCCGGTATCCAGTGAGACGGTCACTTTCTTATCGGATAAATCCTGGAATAAATCATTCAGTATCCAAATTTCAGCAGAAAAACATTCCCCTTCCTGCCATACGAATTTACTGAGGCGTGCGCTGGCACAAACGGGACGGCAGGATTGCCCGACGGCATAAAAGGCAGGCTTGGGAATAGCCGGGTAAACAAGGAGAGAATTATTGGCAGCAGAGGGCCAGGGTTCGTTATAACACCAGTTGAGTGCCATGGCGCAATAAGGTTTTTGGCGCCGGGCTTCTTCGAAGATAGCCTTATAACCTTCGCATTGTAATAATTGGCTTTGAGCAATAAGTTCGTTTAATGTTTGGGCTTTGCCGAAATACATTTCCAAAATATCTTCACAGAGCCAGGTTTGTCCGTGCCAGGCTCCGAAAGCGTGATGAGCTTCCCAGGCTGTGCCCGGACGGGGTGGCCATAATTCGGATGGAGGGATAATGCTTTCCAATACTTCCCGGGGAGAAATGCCCGGCATGCCAAACTCCGTATAGGCTGTATTATGACTTTTATTCATCGTTTGGAAGACTTCCTTGCCCTGATCGTAAAAGACATAATGGCCGTGTGCCATTCCCATAACGGGGGAAGTAGGATTAAAAGGAATCTGAGGGGTATATTCCAGGCAAAGGCTATTCAGTAAACGGAGTGGGAGCGATTGATCCGTCATTCCCGACCAGTTATTGAAGAGTTCATTTCCACCGCACCATAAGCAGAGGGAGGGATGATTCCGCAGGCGTTTTAAAATAGAGACTGCTTCTTGTTTTAGGACCGACAAATAATGGGCGTCATCCGGATAATTATTGCAGGCTAGCGGAAATTCTTGCCATACCATGATCCCTTTTTCGTCGCATAAATCATAAAAAATTTCTTTATTGACAATTCCTCCTCCCCATACTCTTAAAATATTAAAGTTAGCTTCTACAGCCATATCCAGGAGTGTGGAATAGCGGGCTTTTGTAATACTTCCCGGAAATATTTCAGGATTTACCCAGTTAGAACCTTTGGCAAAAATGCGTTTCCCGTTTATTTCAAACTGAGCGGGAGGAACACTTCTGGTTTTAGGAAATCCTGCGGGTTCCTGCCAGGCCCCTTCGTTCATCACTAATTTAATTCTTCTGAATCCTAGCTTTTGAGTAACAGACTGCAATTCTTGTCCCGATGAATTGAGCAGCGTAAATTCTGAAGAATAGAGATAAGGGGTACCATGGTCGTGAGGCCACCATAATCGCGGGTTTTCCACTATTATCTCCGGTAAAATTGGGGTTGCAGTGAAACAGCCTGTCAGTTGTAATACAACCTTTCCTTGCTGATCTTTTAATTGCCAGTGGTAATCGCATCCGTTTAGTTCCTGTCCTTTTATGCGGGGTTGAATACATACTTTTTTGAAATCTGCTGTTAATTCATAATCCAGATATACTTCCTGAATGTAAGATAAAGGCCGGATTTCAAGATAAGTATCATCCCATATTCCAAGGGGGATCAGACGGGGATGCCAATCCCAAAGGTAACTGACAGCGGGTTTCACGACCTGAGATGCCTGAGTGCGGTCGGCAGGGGAAGCATGCTTTTTGGGAGCGGGGAAGACGATTATCTTCAATTTGTTTTCTTCTTTCAGACCTGTTGTCAGGGGAATTTCTACAGGAGTGAACATTCCTTCCTGTGCTGCTAAAAATTGGTCGTTGAGATAAATTTCAAATTGATAATCAATTCCTTTTGAAATAAAAAATAAAGATTTTCCTATGGATAATTCCGGTTTTTTAAATTCGGTTTGATAGATATAATACATATCTTCTGTCCAGTTCAGTTTTTTATAATTATCACTGAAATAGAGGGAAGGATAGTTTTTGGCATTTGCAATATCTAACTGGACGGCACCGGGTACTGTTGCCGAAATAAATTCTTCCGGTTCGTTTTCTTTGACTGGAGTATAACCTACCGTCCACTCCAGGAATTGTACTGTTTTCATTACATCATTCTTCACGGTTCAACTTTCTTTATTGCGGATACTCTGTACAAAGCAGATATTTTGCCGGGGCGTCTTCTTCTATCTCCGGAAATCTGCCTATGGGTTCAAAAAACCGGTTATCGTTGGCATCGTCATTGACGGTTGATACTTCTCCTACCATACAATTTCCATTTTCTGCCCAGAACGTATGATACATATAAGGTTCAAAACAAATGCTCTGTCCTTTTTCCAGGTAGACCATTCCTCCGCTTTTTATTTCCGTCTTGATTCCGTCTATTTTGACAATGCAGTTTTCTGTGGTACGTTTTTCTTCTTTACTGGCTTTCCACAATTGAATACAAAGTGTACCTCCTCCCCGGTTAATGATATCTTCCATTTTTTTCCAGTGGAAATGGATGGGGGTAATTTGTTTTTCCCGAACCATCATGATTTTTTCGCAATAGGGTTTATGGTCGTATTTTAGGTTCCCGTTACGGATGGTCACTAAAGTCAGGCCTTCTTGTAAAAAATGGCCTTTCCCGAAGTCGGTAATATCCCAGCCCAGATTGTTAAGGCGTATTTCTTCACATTCTTTGCCTTTGCTTTGCCAGTCGGCAGGAGTCCATCCGGCCCATAAGGGAAGATAAAAGCAATTGGATTCAAAAAAGCGGATTGCTTCCTGGATATATTGGTTAATTTCACTTCTTTTCATAAGAGGAATAATTTAAGGTTATAAAATTTTTTAATTTATCAATGCCGGGTGCTCCGCCTGTACTTGTTGCATGATATAAGTTAAAACGGGCAGCAGTGTTTGCCAATATTAGAGCTTCCTGAAGAGGCAGATTTTCGTGTAGAGCGTAGAGCATTCCTGCACAAAAAGCGTCCCCGGCTCCTACTGTAGAAACGATTTCATTTTTTTCCACAGGGATAGAAGGGATGAGATAGGCTTCTCCTTGCTTATTACGGGCATAGCCCCCTGCCGGGAAATGAATAGCGCACACTTGGTTCACTCCTTCCTGCAGGAGAGACGCTGAAGCTGCCTTTACGTTATCAGGCAAGAGCATTCCTTGGGAATCCCTGAGCGGTAAACCACAACAGGCGCCGGCTTCTACTTCATTTATAATCAGGTAATCGATATAAGGAAGACAAGGAAGAAGTATTTTCCGGAAACGGTCGCTTTCTTCTGAGACGACATCTACTGAGGTACGGTATCCTTTTTCCTGAAGCTCTTTTAAAACCCGGGCTGCTTTGATGCCATACTGTTCGTCGGCTTTGTCCAGTTCATCCAGTAAAAGTAAATAACCCAAATGGAAAATACGGGCAGGCACATTTATAGGAAGAATGTGATTCCTGGAAAAACAAGCGTTTGCGCCTCTGAAATGAAAAAATGTCCGGCTTGAATTTCCATGAATTTCAGACATAACATCTGTGTAAGAAGTCGGTATATCTTCCAGACGATACATATACCGGTCATCGATTCCATAACGGTGAATTTCACTCATGACAAAATCCCCGTTAGCGTCTGTTCCTATACATCCTCCGGCGTAAAGGGGTATATTGGCGGATAAGCGGGCTAAGTCGACCAGGACGTTATGAGCGCATCCCCCTAATCCCTTTTCAATTTTTTCGATCGTAACTAAATTACCGGAAGAAGGATATTTTTCTATAAACTTTACAGTGTCCACCAGCCATGAGCCGGCGGCTATGATTCCATTTCTCATCTTTTTAGACTTTTCCGTTACTTTCAAATAAAAGCATGTGTTCTTTTACCGTTTCTTTTGAAGCTTCCACCATTTGATATTTCATGTCAATATAATTGGGGTGGGTTGCAGTTTTAAAATACTCCTCTAATTTACGGGTGACGGCAATCTGGATTGCTGTCGCCACATTAATTTTGCAGATACCATTATGTATACAGGATTTAAAGTCTTCTACGCTGGTGCCGCTTCCACCGTGAAGGACCAAAGGCAAATGATTCCGTTCATTAATTTCAGATAAACGTTTAATATTTAAGCAGGGCGTAGCGATATATTTTCCGTGCAGGTTCCCGATAGCGATAGCTAGTGCATCAATTCCGGTCCGGCGGATAAAATATTCAGATTCGTCCACATCGGTAAATATGTCGGTTGATTCGTCTCTTTTTTGGGAGGCCTCTCCGACTTTTCCCAATTCAGCTTCCACCTCAATATTCAAAGCCCGGGCAATTCGCACGATTTCTTTCGTATTCCGTATATTTTCTTCCAAAGGAAGATTGGCTCCGTCATACATTACCGATTGAAAACCCAGTTTCATTGCCCTTACACAAGTCTCTAAACTTTGACCGTGATCCAAATGCACGCATACCGGTACGCTTGCTTTTTCTGCGCTTTCAATAAATACGGGAGCCATTTTTTCTATTGGAGAATAGGGAAATTGTACTTCGGCTAACTGGATAATAATAGGGGAACGTAATTCTTCTGCGGCTTGAATAGCCCCCATTGCATTTTCCAGGCTTAAACAATTGAAAGCTCCTACGGCATATTTGTTTAAATAAGCATCTTTTAAAATTTCTTTGAAAGGTACAAACATCTTTTTGGATTAAAATAACTCATTGCTTTCTTTCGACATGTCAAATGTAGATCGAAAGTTGATAGGCAAATAGTACAATATTGACCAAGAGTGATAGAATTTATACTTAATCCTTATTTCCTGCAAATTTAACATTATTGTGCGATACCGACGAAATGTGATCTGTTTTATATTTTGGTTATCAATTATTTAACGTTTTAAATTATTTACAATGTTAATGTATAAAAATGCATATTCTTAGTCAATATAGTATAAGTAAGATATCCTCAGCTCGTTTACATTTGTATGTGCGCTGATTCATTTTTGAAAATTGTTGTAAATGTAGAATTTTCATTGTTTTTTTCGACGAAAACGTTTTAAAAATGAAGGTGTTGCGTGATTACTAACGAAAAATAATAAAATTAACATGATGAAACGGAAATTATTCTTTGGTCTGGTTTCGCTGTTTATCGGTATTCATACGTTGTGTGCTCAGGATATATCGGTAAGCGGTGTAGTAAAAAGCAAAGGAGACGGACAACCTCTGCCGGGGGTTACAATCATAGTGAAAGGAACCTATTCGGGGGTAACGACAGATATTAATGGAATTTATACAATTAAGACGGATGCTCAAAGTACGTTAGAATTTCGTTTTGTGGGATATTCCACTCAGGAAATAAAGGTCGCAGGCCGGTCGAAAATTGATGTCTTATTGGCAGAAGAATCCCAGTTGTTGGAGGATGTGGTTGTAGTAGGGTACGGAACGATGAAAAAAAGTGATTTGACAGGAAGTGTTGCTTCTGTAAAAGCAGCTGAGGTAACAAAAGTGTCTTCGGGTTCTGTTGAGAAATTATTGCAAGGACGGATTGCGGGTCTGCAGATCATCAACAATTCGGAGGATAATCCTCAGGGGGGAGCAACGGTCCGGATCCGGGGCGTTAGTTCTATCAATGGTTCGAATGCTCCTCTTGTCGTTGTGGACGGTGTTCCTATGGGAGATGCCGGGAATTTAAATTCTATAAATCCCAATATTATTTCTTCCATTGAAGTTTTAAAGGATGCTTCGGCTACGGCTATTTACGGTTCGAGGGGAGCCAACGGAGTGATCATGATCACCACCAAAAATGGAAAAGGGGGAAAAGCAAACGTTTGGGTGAATGGTAAGGTAGGAGTCAGTATTTTCAGTAAGAAGCTCGATTATTGGAAAGACCCCTTAAAAATGGCAATGTTGGAAAATGAAGCTTATGAAAATGCTGGATTGGAAGCCCTTTATATTGGTAAAAAAGATGTAAACGGTGCGTATTATCCTTCTATAGCGGAAATCAGGGAAGGAGAATGGCCTTATTATACAGACTGGACTGATTATATTTTCCGTACGGCAGTTACACAGGATTATAATTTAGGTGTGGAAGGAAGTTCAGAGAAAAGCCGTTACTATATCAGTTTAGGATATTATAAGGCGGAAGGGATGCAAATCGGGGATGATTACGATAAATTGTCCCTGGATATGTCTTATGACAATGATGTGACACAGAATTTGTCCATAAAAACCAAAGCCGGTATTTTTAAAGGAAAACGGAATTACAATTATGGAATGGATTATTCCCGTAATCCTTTATTTCCGGTTTATAACGGGGATGGCACTTATTTTAAAGCGTATGATAAAGATTACGGCAACCCGGTAATGATGACTGAACAGCGGAAAAACATTGCCGACAATGTAGATGCTTATGCTTTGGTAAAAATGGATTGGGAGATCATATCTGATTTGAATTTTGCTCTTCAGGGAAATGTACGGACCGGAAATAGCAATACTTCTTTTTACAATCCTCCCCAATATACAGATGCGGGAGATCGGTTTGAGGGAGAAGGAGGAATTACAAACGGGAATTACCTGAATTATAGTATAGATGCCTACCTTACTTATAATAAATTATTTGGGAAAGATCATAATTTCTCGGTTATGGCGGGGATAAGCTATGAAGATAATGTCAATAAGGGATCTAGTATTACGGGTCGCGGATTTCAGAACCACGTTTTAGAGGAAGAGAATTTAGCTGGGGCAGAGATTAAACTGGTCGGGAATTACCGGAGTGAAACCGAGCTAGCCTCCGCTTTTAGCCGGATTAACTATACTTATAAGAATCGTTATATGTTTACGTTTACGGGCAGAGCTGATGGTTCTTCCAAGTTCGGGAAAAATAATAAATGGGGATTTTTCCCCTCGGGTGCTGTGAGCTGGAGGCTGTCGGAAGAAGAATTTATTAAAAATCTGGAATTATTCGATAACCTGAAAATCCGGGCGAGTTATGGTGTTTCCGGAAATCAGGGAATTTCCCCTTACCAGACATTTGAACAATTCGGGAGTAATTATTATTATGTGGATGGGGAAGAGTATGTAATTTATGGCGTCGGGAAAGAAGTCGGAAGGGAAGGTATCGGAGATCGTTATGTATTGTGGGGAGGTATGCCGAATGCCGAGTTAGGATGGGAAAAAACTTCTCAGTTTGATATTGGGGTAGATTTTTCGCTGTTTAATAATCGTTTGGATGTAACTTTTGATTATTATAAAAAGGTTACGACTGATTTATTACGTGAAAAATTAATGCCACCCAGTAGCAGTTATGATAAAGTATGGGTAAACGACGGGGAAATCCGGAACCGGGGTTTTGAGTTGACGGTAAATGGACGGATTATTACGGAAGGGGCCTTCCGTTTAAATGCCGGATTAATTTTCAGTGCCAATCGCAATAAGGTAATCAACATTGGTACACAGGAAGATTCCGGTTATATTGAAGATGCGAACGGGCTTCGTTACCAACCTTACGGGGGAAGTGTATTTAACGATGCTTATTTGAATATTTTGGCTATCGGGAAGCCGATCAATGTGTTTTACGGATATCCGGTAGACGGAATCATACAGAATATGCCGGCTAATCCGACAAAAATGACCCGTCCCGGAGAATTCAATTATGCGGGATTGCGTGAGGATGGTTCTTTGGATCCGGACGCACGTTGTATTATCGGAGATCCGAATCCTAAATTTACCTCCAGTTTAAGTTTACAACTATCTCATAAATCCGGATTGGATTTATCCGTTTTATTCTATGCTGTTTACGGAAATGATATTTTTTCACCCCGGAAACTGGATGCGCCTTCTTTACGGGAAAAACGCTGGACACCGGAGGCACCTAACAACAACCGGCCCAGTTTACGTGCTGACCGTTCTTATTATGCTTCTTCCTGGTTTGTGGAAGATGGTTCTTTCTTACGTATCCAGAATATAACGCTGGGTTATACTTTACCTTCGAGTTATCTGAAGTGGGTAAAAAATCTGCGGGTATATCTGAATGTAAGCAATCCTGTTACTTTTTCTCATGTGAGTGAATATGACCCGGAAGTCGGGGAAAATGGTCGCGGACCTGTGGCATTCCCGAGGACTTGTACGTTTACTACCGGACTGGAATTAAAATTTTGATACAGATCCTTGGAAATAAAAACTGTTAAATAATATCGAAAAAGAGATGAAAAAGATTTGTATTTATATTTCATTGTTTTGGATTGGATTAACTGCCTGTTCGGATTTTCTGGAAGAAAAGCCTTATGGAGTCTATTCCAACCAAAATTATTATAATACAGAAGCTGATGCTTTATCTGCTTTATTGTATGCTTATTCACCGATAAATTATATTGAATACGGTGCCCGTTTCCTCTTTTATCTGACAGATGTGACCACTAATCAGTATAAAAACTATGGAAGAGTGAATGAAACCAACCTTTATATCTGGGATTGTAATCCGAATACAGATGAATTCCTTTATTTTTTCAAATATGCTTATCTCAGTATAAACCGCGCTAATTCCGTGCTCGAAAATGTGGTAAAGATGAATAATATTGATCTTAAAAATAAGAACCAGATCTTAGGGGAAGCTTATTTTTTAAGGGCTTTTAATTATTTTATGCTGGTACGGACTTATGGAAAAGTGCCGTTGCGGGTAAAGTCTGTTCAGGGTTCCAATGAGACGAATGCTCCTTTGGCTTCCATAGAGACGATTTATACTTTAATTATAGAAGATTTGGAGGCCTCTATTTCTTTGTGCGGGATATCCAAGCATCAGGGAAGGGCGGATAAAGTCGGGGCTCAGGCTTTACTGTCAAAAGTGTATCTGACATTAGCTTCTTCGAAGATGACAGGGGCTCCGGGTTATGAATGGGTGGAAGACGGAGAGGCCATGTATGCGAAAGCTGCCCAATATGCAGGGGAAGTTGTAAATGGACAAACCACTTATTCACTGGATCCCGATCTGTTACGGGTATATGATGTAAATCATTTTGTAGATGGCAGCGAACATATTTTTATCACTTCGATGAACCGGGAGGCAAGTGGTATGGAAGGAAGCTACTCACAGACTCCTCAAATGTTTGGGATCAGTCTGCCGGTGATTTGGATTTCTTCTTCACTGACAGGTGGAGCGGGAGTTCAGAAAGTGATAGACGGGAATCAGTCTTGCTGGAGTGTTTTCCGGGTGGATGCTGATTTTTACGATACATTTGACGATCTGGATTTGCGGAAAAAGCTTATGGTTTCTACTATTTATAATGAGAATGGAACGGTTTTGGCTACCTGGAGCCGGGATAATATTAATAGTTCCAACCCGACGGAGAATGCTTTTTATCATCCGTTCTGCCGTAAATATACGGACCCCGCTTCTTTGTCAAACCGCACGAGTGCGAATATATATTTAATCCGTTTTGCAGAAGTTGCTTTGACTTATGCAGAAGCTGCCGGTCCTACACAGGAGGGCTATAAATGGGTGAATGCTGTACGGGAACGGGCTGGTTTAGGAGAATTGACTCCCGGTTTGGATAAGACAGCCTTTCGGGAAGCGATATGGAAAGAATTGACTTTCGAATTAGCCTTTGAAGGGCACGGGTTGTTTGAACTCAGACGAATCAATCGGGTGATGCAGGAAATTACCAATAAGCAAGTTAAGGAAGAATATGCTTATTTTTTCCCTATTCCCCAGCGAGAACAGGATTTGAATAAACAATAACAGGATTAATCTGATATTTATGATACGTTTAAAACAGAATTTAATAGGATTAGGCTTATTGGCTTTGCTCGCTTGGGCGTGTGATGACGATAAGATGGAACTGGAAAAAGGAAAAGACTACACTTTATCCTCTCAGGCAGATGTAGAAGCTTTTACTATAAAGGAGGATATACGTACCTTGACGATAGAAGGAGAAGATATTACTGATTTGTCTACTTTAACTTTTCAAAGTGTAAAATCTTTGATTATTCGCAATACCGGGATTACGGAACTTTCATTGCCTCATCTGAATGCTGTCACAGTGGCTTTTGTCATTCAGGAAAATGAAAAGCTGCAGGCGATAACGGGCCTGGAAGGGTTTAAATTTATGAATGGTAGTTTGAGAATTGAAGATAATATTGCTTTAGAAAGTATTGCAGGTTTATTGCATTTAAAAACTTTCCGGGGGAGTTTGACCGTGAGCGGTAATATTATTTTCGGGGAAGATAAAGCCGGAGCCCCCGATGAGTATGGTTTAATGGTCGTGAAATATCTTTTGGACAACAGTATCATAGAAGGTACGGTGACCTTGGCAAATAATCATCCCGGGGCAGCGACCGATCCCAGCCGTATCGGACAAATGGGAGCGGGGGATATTCTGAGCTATATTATCGGATCCCGTGGAGATGCTGAGAAATTTTTGCCGGCGAACGATACTGTAATGGATCTCACCGTACGGGGAAGTGATATCAATGATGCCGTTTTGGCGGGAGTTGCCAGTAAGATCAAAGTCGTGAAGGGAAAAATGTTATTGGAAAATACCGGAGTAACGAATACGGAAGGATTTTTCGATAAAGTGGAATGTCTGGGGAGTATTGTGTTAAAAGATAATGCAGCTTTGTATAACTGTAATGGGTTTAAAGGATATACTGTAATTGGAGGAGATCTGATTATTGAAAACTGTCCGGAAATGACTTTCTGGTCGGGAGCCGGCTTTAGTTTTATTACAGAAGTGAAAGGAAATTTTAAAGTAGATCCTGCTTCTACGCTGACCGAAGGAGGGGCTGGTTTTGCTGCTTTGAGTCGTGTCGGTGGAAATTTTGAACTGAATGGAGACCGGGCTAACAACAGAGGTGATTTGTGGAATTGTGATACATGGCTGGTGAGGGGAGGCGGTTTAAAATATGTCGGAGGTGATTTTATTTATATGAATCACTTAAAGGTAAACGGCTTGGGCGGTTTCCAGAATATACTGCATATCGGAGGCAATGTGACGATTATGAATAACGGAGGCGGAGAAGGCGTGGGGGATATCCCCAGGGAGTCTACGGATAATCAGGTCGGTTACTGTCTGATCAAAGGCTTTTTAGATTTCGGAATTGTCTCTCCGACGGCTACGATTACCTTGGTGAATACTTCAGGGGAAATTATCGATGTCAATTCCTTGTCCGCCTGTGGGGTTTCTGTACCTGATTATGTATTGAACGGATTAGAAGAAGTAAACAATTTTAATCCTTCTTCTTCTGTGATCGGTGATTTGACGATACGGGGTGCGGATGTAACAGACCATGCTGTCTCCTTTATTAAAACAAAAGTAACGACTATTTTAGGGACAGTGACAATAGAAAATACGGCTTTGACCACTACTGAAAATTTCTTTGAAGCCATCGAGTGTAAAGGGGGAATTGTACTCCGGAATAATCCTGAATTATTCAATTGTAACGGCTTTAAGGGATATACGGAAATAGGCGGAGACCTGATTATTGAAAATTGCCCGAAAATGACGTATTGGTCTGATATGACCAATGGTGCCGGGTTTTGTAAAATTTCCAAAGTAGAAGGTAATTTCAAGATCGACCCGGCTGTAACGATGTCAGACGGAGGTATCGGATTGGCTTCGCTTGCGTGGGTCGGAGGAGATTTTGAGTTAAATGGCGACCGGACACAGGGGAGTATTTGGAATTGGGATTCCTGGAGGGTAACAGGAGGAGGGCTGAAACATGTTGGAGGAAATTTTACCGTAAAGAATCATTATAAAGTAAATGGTTTGGGAGGTTTTCAGAATATTGAATATATCGGTGGAGACGTGACGATTATGGACAATGGAGGACCGGATGGATATATTCCTTTGCAGAGTACGGAAAATCAGGTTGGATTTTGCCTGATTAAAGATTTTCTGACAAAGGGTGTTCTGAAAAAGAGTGAACCGCAGATTCAATTAAGGCAATCTCCTGATTCCCCCTGGATTGATATTAATACTTTACAAAATTGTAATTGAGAGAACAAAGTATAAACGGAGAAAAGAATAAAAGCCGGAAATGTGGAAACGATGGGAAATGGAATAGGCGTAAGGCTTTTATTCTTTTCGGATAAAAAATAGAATATGAAAAAGTTAGGAATATTACTGTTACTGCTGTGGGCGATTTGTTCTTGTTCAGAAGAAGATCACACAGAGATACCGGTCCGGGTCATTCAGCGGGATTATACGTTTTCCGGTGGAAGGATCGCCCGGAATGTTTTGGAAAGTTATTTATCGAGAGCCATTACGCAATCCGAATTTTTAGCGAGTGAAGGTTTTTATAACGATGGCGTTTATGAGTGTCCTGAGGATGACGAGCGTATGTTGTTGAATATCGGTGCAAAATTTATTGGAAGAGCTTTATATTCCTGGGGCTTTGAAGATCATTTTAATAATCCGGAATGGTTAGGGAATGCTAAAGCTAAACTGGAACGGATGCACGCTTCCGACCCGGATCTGATTTTTCAGGCGGGTATTTTTGAAATCGTAACGGATAAAGTGAATCAGTTGGCTGTTCCGGATTGGGTATTTACAGCTTTTGGAAAGGCTGTGGAAAACCGGAATTTTAATTACGATGCCATGAAAAATCCGGGAGGTAGTGGTGTAAATCAATGGGGGAATGGAAGTGTACCGGATATTACCCAGGAAGAAACCCGTATGTTTTTCTATTATATGGCTGTGCGTTATATGGAGATTGGTATAGAAGCCATTCATTTCGGGCAGGTTGAATTGATCGCTATGGGAGATAAAGAGAATCATTATGCCGCCTGGAAAGATTTGCTGACTAAAGTGAGGGAAGCTGCCGGGACAAAAGCTCGCCGGGGAACTGTTATATGTGATGGACATATGCCTGGCGGAGGTATTGTTGCCGACGGAGAATTATTATTTGATTTTGTATCTTTCCCTATGCGTATCAAAGAGATATCGGGAGATCCTGAGAGAGCGGAATTGAAAAAGTTTTATTTAGATGCCATTTACGGATTGACTAAGGGCGGGGTAACTCCATCCGGTTG
>JAEXFF010000325.1 GCA_023400335.1 Bacteroidota bacterium | reverse complement strand
GCATGCCACCGCCCATAGCAGGTGCTGCAGGTTCTTCATTTTTCTCTTCTACTAATACGCATTCGGTTGTCAGGAACATACCTGCAATTGAAGCTGCATTCTCCAGAGCAACACGGGTTACCTTTTTCGGATCGATTACTCCGGCTTTTTTCAGATCTTCGTATACATCTGTCCGGGCATTGTAACCGAAATCACCTTTTCCTTCCCGTACTTTATTAACTACTACTGCTCCTTCTACACCAGCATTGAAAGCAATCTGGCGTAAAGGTTCTTCAATAGCCCGTTTAATAATTTCAATACCTGTGGTTTCGTCTTCCGTTTCTCCCTTCAGGTTTTCCAATGCAGCCTGAGCCCGTATATAAGCAACACCGCCTCCTGCTACAATACCTTCTTCAATAGCTGCTCTTGTTGCACTTAAAGCATCGTCTACGCGGTCTTTCTTTTCTTTCATTTCCACTTCAGAAGCAGCTCCTACATACAATACAGCTACTCCGCCTGCCAATTTAGCAAGTCTTTCCTGCAGTTTTTCCTTATCATAATCGGAAGTTGACTTTTCAATCAATTTTTTGATTTGGGAAATCCGGTCAGCAATGGCTTGTTTTTCTCCTAGTCCGTGTACAATAGTCGTATTTTCTTTGTCGATTGACACTTTTTCAGCTCTACCTAACATGTCTATTGTAGCGGTTTCCAGTTTTAAACCTTTCTCTTCAGAGATTACAACGCCACCTGTCAGAATTGCGATATCTTCCAGCATATCTTTACGGCGGTCACCAAATCCCGGAGCTTTTACAGCTGCGATCTTCAAGGAACCTCTCAGGCGGTTTACTACCAGGGTAGCTAAAGCTTCGTTTTCTACGTCTTCTGCCACGATTACTAAAGCACGTCCGGCTTGGGCCACCGGCTCCAGAATCGGCAGTAATTCTTTCATAGTACTTACTTTCTTATCGTAAAGTAAAATGTAGGGATTTTCGAATTCAGCAACCATTTTGTCGCTGTCGGTAACAAAATACGGAGAGATATACCCCCGGTCGAATTGCATACCTTCTACCACTTTCACTTCAGTTTCCATGCCTTTGGCTTCTTCAACCGTGATCACGCCTTCTTTCTTTACTTTTTCCATGGCTTCTGCGATCAGGTTCCCGATCGTGTCGTCTCCATTGGCAGAAATCCGGCCTACCTGGCGTATTTTGTCATAATTATCCCCTACTTCTTCTTTTTGTTCTTCCAGGCTCTTTACGACTGCAGCCACCGCTTTGTCAATACCCCTTTTCAATTCCATAGGATTGGCTCCGGCAGTTACGTTTTTCAAGCCTACGTTAATGATGGATTGTGCCAAAACAGTTGCAGTTGTCGTACCGTCTCCGGCATCATCCCCTGTTTTTGAAGCTACTTCTTTTACCATCTGAGCCCCGATGTTTGCATACGGATCAGATAATTCAATTTCTTTAGCTACGGTTACACCGTCTTTTGTGATTTGAGGGGCGCCAAATTTCTTCTCAACCACTACATTCCGGCCTTTCGGACCAAGCGTTACTTTTACTGCATTAGCCAGTTCATCTACACCTTTTTTTAACAGATCGCGGGCTTCAATATTGAATTTTATTTCTTTTGCCATAATGTTTTAATTTTAACGTTTTTTAATTTTAAGAAGTCACTTTTGATAAAGACTATTGGATTAAAGGACAACTAAAATGTCAGATTGATTCATTACTAAATATTTCTTCTCATCAATATGGATTTCCGTTCCGGAGTACTTTCCGAATAAAACGGTATCACCGGCCTTTATTTCCATCGGTTCATCGTTTTTGCCTTTACCGGTTGCAACTACAATTCCTTTCTGGGGTTTTTCTTTAGCAGAATCCGGAATGATAATTCCACTTGCCGTTTTTGTTTCTGCTTCTACAGGTTCAACAATTACTTTGTTAAGAACGGTTTTTAGTGCCATAATCTTAAAATTTTTAAAGTTTATAATATATTCATTTCATTTTTCCTGCAATGTTACAACGGGAATACCTGTTGTAATGTTTCAACTTTCTCCCTTATCATTTTTTGTGCCAAAAAACGATGAGTTTTTAGAAAAAGGTCTGTTTTTATGTATAAATGGTTGAAAATGAAATAAAAAAGAAACGGAATAATACTTTTTTATAGAAAATTTTTCAAATGACAGAAGGGTATAAAAAATGTCAGTATGACTGACATACTGACATTCTGATAAGGATACGGCTGAAATTTAGTTTTGTGTATTTTCAGCCGGCGTATTTTCATTAGCTGTCGGCGTCTGGTCTTCCTGTGGTTGAGTGGTAAAAGGAGGGATTACCTGATTGCCCGGAGCCTTTTGTACTTGTTCCTGTATGGCTGATTTCCCGCCAATTTCTCCTCTGGGGATAGCTAAAGCAGCGATAACGCATAATAACAGCATTGCACCTGCCAAAGTCCAGGTGGCTTTTTCCAAAAAATCCGTTGTTTTTCTCACACCCATAATCTGGTTAGAAGCTGCAAATGATGAAGCTAGTCCGCCGCCTTTGGAATTTTGCACCAGCACAATTAATATCAGTAGGATACAGATAATTACAATTAAAACTGAGATTGCAGTATACATAGTTACTCGTTATTATTGATTTGATCTTTAATTTTTTCAATTCGGTTTGCAAAGTAAACACTTTTTTCCGGATATTTCAAACTTAATTTTATATAAGTTGTAATTGCTTTTTCGTATAACTTCTGTTTGATGTAGATTTTAGCCAGTGTTTCTGAAAAAAGATCGTCTTTTTCCTGATAACTCTCTGCCGATAAATCCCGGTCGTCGACCTCTTCCAGTTGTCCTTTGGGAAGGGACGGCTGCTCTAAGATGAATTTGTCGATTAATGCATTCTTCGACGCTGCGTTCTCAGCGGGGGAAGCAGAAGAGGCTTCCGTTTTTTTCTTTTTTTTGAGTTCTCCGGCAATTTCTCCTAAAGAAAGAGTTTCTTCCTCGGGAAAAATATCCTCCAGCCGGTAAGTATTGAATGTATCTTGTAATTCCGTTTGCAGGCTGCTAACCACCTTTTTTGCCGTTAAAGGAGGGGACGTATGCTGACTTTCCTGTTCTTCTTCAAATAATTCAATCGGTTGGGAAAAAAATCCCGTGACATTTTCAGAGAGAGAGACTTCCGGACAGGATG
>JAEXFF010000173.1 GCA_023400335.1 Bacteroidota bacterium | reverse complement strand
CATCCTTCGTAACGGACGTTACGACAATGCTCCCATAGAAATCGTAACCAGTACCAAAAAATTAGTAGATGTAGAAAAATTTTACAACACAGACCGGCTTCGTCCGAAATACAATAGTTTCGAATTTATGCCCCAAATGATACTTTAAAACTGCAGGGTAACACGGACTTTCCGGTAATTATTAATTGAGAAAATCGGGATAAAAACAATTTTTACCCCGATTTTCTGTTTTCTGAAAGATTAATTATCCGGTAACAATTTTCTTTTTATTTTCCACTATCCGTCGCTTTGCTGAATAGTACGACTAAAACTCCCGTTTCCCTTCTATCCATCCGGATATAAAGTTCAGTCCTTTAAAAAGAGTGATTTCCAAAATCAATCCGGCATAAAATACTTTCAACCGATAAAACGGTTCTTTCTACTTCTGAGGTACCGAATCGGGGGAAATACTATCCACCGCAATAATAACAGTTTCCTGTTCTATAATGACAGCAGAATCCTGAGGTTGATTCATCTGTGCTGCATTCCTTTTTGCAGAATTCCGGCAAGAAGCTATGGAAATAAGCAATAGAATTAATACAATATATCCGAATTTTGTTTTCCAGTTTGTTTTCATTTTCCCGTATTTATAATCTATATATTCGCAGTTTTATACGAAACCGGGAGAATAAAAGTTTATAAAAACTGGAATTTTAATCCCAAGGATAAACTGAATATATCGGTCAAATGTAAATACTTATTCGTAAAATAACTGATCACATATAAATCGTTTGTCCCGACTTCATAAAAGAAAGTAATGTGATCTGTCAGCAACTTCGGTTTCAAATTAAATTTTATGCGTTGTCCGAAAGCAATATTAAAACGCAGGTTGGTCGCTACGTTATAATATTTATCCGGATACTTATCCGGATCTTTCGTCCAGAATTCCTCTCCAAAAATTTTATTGATATAAATACTGGCAGTAAAAGGTTCTCCCACCCAACGGCTATTTTTAATCCGGATTTTCCAGGGAATATAATTTTCTTTTAATGTAATTGTAATGTGGTGTTCTTTGCCATCAAATTTGGGTAAATATCCTAAAAGAATATCTGTTTCCCATTGTTTTTTCTTACCATAATCCCAACCCATACCCAGAGAAAAAAGTCCCATTCCTCCGGCAAACTGAAATTTATTATAACGGGGGACCAGCTTATTCCACCTCGACTGATATTGTTCCTGCAATCTTTCATGCTTATTCTGCCTCTTTTCAGCACGAGTCTGGGCAAAAGCTGTATTTCCCCCTCCGTTTAAAAAAAGCAAAATCAACAGATATTTAAAAATATACCACTTCATAAGAATAATTCTCTTTGGTCACTGTAAATAACAGATAATTCCGATTTTTCATCGCATCCGAGCCATAATAAATAATTCCATCTCCAAAAAAATCATTGACCATTAAATGATGTTCATGGGCATGCACACAGAAACGAAGATTCTTCAACCTTTTTAAATATTCCTGAAAAGGGACCTTGACATTATTATTAAAGATAACATTCCCAGGCTCTGTATGCATAATAGCAATTGACGAATGAAGGGGCTGTTCCAACGTATCGGCAATTTGTTGTTGAATAAATTCAAAATCCGGTACCGGAATGGAATAATCATAATCCAAAGCATTGGTATTTAAACAAACGAATTTTATCCCTCCATACACAAAAGCAAAGTTCAGAGCGCCATACATCACTTCATAAACTTCCCGCCCTGAACCCAAATTATCGTGATTTCCAATGACGGCCACGTAGGGAACTTTCAACTTACTCATGATATCGTGAATCCAGCAATATTCTTTCTTTAATCCGAAATCGGTAATATCGCCCCCATGCACCACAAAATCAATATCATCCCGCTGATTTGCAGCCTTTACGAAATCTTCCGTCTCATCATACCAACGTTGCGTATCTCCCATAGCAATAAAACGGACAGTATCTCTGTTTTTATCCAAAGCCCGTAAACGCTCAATATTCTTTTCGTTGATATTTTTATACTTATTATCCAGCCTCAATTCATAAGGATGATATTCAAATACTTGTTCACAACTACACAAACATAAAGCGCAACCCACAATGTAAATACAAAGTTTCCACATCATTTTGTCATTATTTTATCTTGCTTCTTGCTAACAAAATGTATGCCTCTTTCGTTATTTTTGTAGATTTTCAAAGGGGAAAAGAAATAAATTAACAAGGAAGGTATCCGTAAAGACACTATAAAATTTGCATTGTTTATATATTTATTCTATCTTATTATGATATGAAACTGCATAAAGTAAATATTTTTTAGCGATTTATTGCTTTTAAAGTTTACATGTAAATAAAAAACGGGATGTATGGACATGTCTATTAATAAAAGATTAGAGAAATTTTTATTCGAAAAAAATATTTCTCAGGAAAAATTAAGAATTAAGCTCGGTTTAAAAACGCGACAGCAAGTCAGCAACTGGATAAACTGTCATGATCATATCCCGGATAAACATTTACTATCCATTATCCGGCAATTCCCTGAATTAAACGCGAACTGGTTACTACGGGATGTGGGAAGCATGCTGATAGACCAAAAACAATTGAGGCAAATAAACCGCAATGAATACGGATTTTGTGAAGATTGTATCGACAAAGACAAAGAAATAACCCTGCTCAAAAACTTGTTAGAGAAAAAAGAACAGGAATTAAAAGCACAATACAAAGAATCCGGGAAACTGGAAGAAAGACTTTACCAATACGAAAAAAAAGAAAAAAGGCAAAACGATTAGTGCACAGCTAATCGTTTTCTTCTTTACAGTACCTCTTAATAATATTGTAGGCATCAATAATCCCTAATTCTC
>JAEXFF010000116.1 GCA_023400335.1 Bacteroidota bacterium | reverse complement strand
GGGATGTAGTAATGGGTGTTTCAGCAGCAAAAGGCGAACACAATCCGTTTGAAGTGGAAATCGACAAGCTGAAAGCCATCAAAAATATTACCAATGATACCGATTTTACAGTAGAAGATCTTCAGGTATTAGTAGGAAAATTCAAACAAGTTGTCAAAGATAAGACAGGCAAGGATTTCCCGACTTGTCCCTGGGAACAGTTATGGGGAGCCATTTGTGCCGTATTTGACTCCTGGATGACAGAACGGGCTGTCTTATACCGTCAACTCAACCAGATTCCGGAAGAATGGGGAACAGCTGTAAATGTGCAGTCCATGGTTTATGGAAATATGGGTAATAATTCAGCTACCGGAGTTGCTTTCTCCCGGGATGCCGCTACCGGAGAAGATATTTTCAACGGAGAATACCTGATCAATGCACAGGGGGAAGATGTTGTAGCCGGTATCCGTACTCCTCAGGAAATCACCATCGAAGGTTCCCGCCGCTGGGCAAAACTGCAGGGGATTTCTGAAGAAGAAAGAAAAACGAAATATCCTTCTCTGGAAGAAGCTATGCCTGAGGCATATGCCGATCTGAACAGTGTACAGGAAAAGCTGGAAAACCATTTCCGCGATATGCAGGATATGGAATTTACCATACAGGACGGTAAATTATGGATGTTACAAACCCGTAACGGAAAACGTACCGGAGCTGCTATGGTGAAAATGGCCGTGGATATGCTGAAACAAGATATGATTGACGAAAAAACAGCTTTACTTCGTCTGGAACCAGCTAAACTGGATGAATTACTTCATCCTGTATTTGACAAAGTGGCCCAATCCAAAGCCAAGGTGCTGGCCAAAGGTCTGCCTGCTTCTCCGGGTGCCGCCTGCGGTAGAGTCGTATTCTTTGCTGATGAAGCGGAAGAATGGAAAGAGAAAGGAGAAAAAGTGGTACTGGTCCGCTTGGAAACTTCTCCGGAAGACCTGAGAGGTATGCACGTTTCGGAAGGTATACTGACCGCAAGGGGAGGTATGACTTCACATGCTGCCGTTGTTGCCCGGGGAATGGGGAAATGCTGCGTTTCCGGAGCAGGGGATATCAATGTAGATTACCATAAACGTCTATTTACTGTTAAAGGCACTACCATTAAAGAAGGAGACTGGATCTCTCTAAACGGTTCGACCGGAGAAGTTTACCTGGGGAAAGTAGCAACCGTAGCAGCTTCTTTGAATGATGACTTTAAGGCCATAATGAACCTGGCAGAAAAATATACCCGTATGTATGTACGGACAAATGCAGATACGCCGAATGATGCAAAAACAGCCCGCAATTTCGGTGCAAAAGGCGTAGGCCTTTGCCGGACCGAACATATGTTTTTCGAAGGAGACCGTATCGACGCTATGCGTGAAATGATTCTTTCCGATACAGAAGAGGGCCGCCGTACAGCTTTAGCTAAGATTTTACCCATGCAAAGAGGCGACTTTGAAGGTATACTCGAAGCCATGGACGGCCTTGGAGTAACCGTCCGCCTGCTCGACCCCCCCTTACATGAATTCACCCCGAACGAACCTTCCTCACAAAAAGAAATAGCCGCCAAACTGCATATTTCTGTAGAAGAAGTTAAACAAAAAGTAGACGCCCTGCACGAATTTAATCCGATGCTGGGACACCGGGGATGCCGCCTGGGAATTACTTATCCGGAAATCACTGAAATGCAGGCCCGTGCACTTATCGAAGCAGCTTGCAACCTGAAACTAAAAGGTTTGAATCCGAAACCGGAAATTATGGTGCCCCTGGTAGGAGAAGTTAAGGAACTGAAAATGCAGGTAGATATTATCCGCAAAACAGCTGAACTGGTATTTACTGAAAAAGGTGTACGGGTTGAGTTTATGGTAGGTACCATGATTGAAATCCCCCGTGCAGCTATCACAGCCGATGAAATCGCTGAAGTAGCAGAATTTTTCTCTTTCGGGACGAACGATTTAACACAGATGACTTTCGGTTATTCCCGGGATGACGTTGGTAAATTCTTACCTACCTACCTGAAAAAAGGAATTCTGAAAGCTGATCCGTTTGCAGTCCTGGACCAGATCGGAGTAGGCCGTATGGTAAAAAAAGGTGCTCAATTAGGACGCCAAACCAATCCGAATATTAAATTAGGCATCTGTGGAGAACACGGTGGAGAACCTTCCTCCGTCATTTTCTGCGACGCCATCGGTATGAATTACGTATCCTGCTCTCCTTTCCGTGTACCCATCGCCAGGTTAGCTGCAGCTCAGGCTGCCATCATGCATGCTGAAAAATAATTTTGTTTTATATGGAAAAAAACCGTTCCTTTGTTGGGACGGTTTTTTTATTAAACATAAGACTCATTAAAAACAGGAAATTATGAAACGAATTCTTATCTTTTTATTTGCAGCTGCTTTATTGTCAGCTTGTTCTTCCCCATCCAATACATACACCGTAAAAGGTAAAATAGCTGATCCCGCTTATAATGGAAAAACAATTTATCTCATTGATCCCGAAAATGTAAATGTCCTGGACAGTGCCATTATAACCGAAGGAAAATTCACTTTTTCCGGTCAGATGGATACTGCACAGATGGCTCTTCTCCGTGTACAACGCCTTCACGGCTATCTCATCCTGGAAAAAGGAGATATTCTGGTGGACATGGATAACACAGAAGCCCCTGCCGGTACTCCCCTAAATAATGCAATGAGCGAAATAAATGAGAAATCAAAACAAATGCAAAACAGTTTTCGTACGGAAGTCGAAAACGTCAGAAATCAAACTGACCTGAGCGAAGAAGAAAAGGAAGAAATATTGGACAAAAATTTTGAAAAACTCAGACAAAGTTATGATTCTTTGATGAATAGTTATTTCCAGGTTAATAAAGATAATGCATTAGGGACCTGGATCGTTCTTAGCTGGTCAGAAATCTTAACCCCTGAAC
>JAEXFF010000050.1 GCA_023400335.1 Bacteroidota bacterium | reverse complement strand
TCTCTAACTAACCGTTGGATAGGGTAATCCTTCATAAAACCGGAACCACCGTGGATTTGCAGCGCATCGTAGGTGATTTCATTGGCATATTCGCTGGCAAAGAGTTTTTGCAAAGGAGTATAAATGTCAGCCAGTTTTTGATATTCCTTCATTTCATTCCTTTCCTCTTTGTCCAGGGGCCTTTCCTTAGAAATATGATAATAGGTTTTATAGACATCTACAAATCGGGCCGTTTCGTATAAAACAGAACGTATGCCATGTAATTTCGCTTCCATATTGGAAAGCATTTCGTAAATAGCCGGAAATTCAATAATTGCTTTTCCGAATTGTTTTCTTTCCTGGGCATATTTTAATCCTTCCCGGTAAGCGGCTTCTGCAATACCTACGGATTGGGCTCCGATGCCTAAACGGGCAGCATTCATCAGGGCCATTACGTATTTGATCAGACCCATTTTGCGTTCTCCTACCAATTCTGCCGGGGCATTTTTGAATACCAGTTCACAGGTCGGAGATCCCTTGATTCCCAATTTGTTCTCGATACGGCGAACGGTTACGGCATTGCTGTTACGGTCGTAAATGAACATAGACAGACCACGTCCGTCGTTTGTGCCTTCTTCGGAACGGGCCAATACCAAAGATATATGTCCGTCTCCGTTGGTGATAAATCGTTTTACCCCGTTCAGATACCATTTCCCATCGGCTTCATTGAAAGTAGCTTTTAATTGTACAGCCTGTAGGTCAGAACCGGCATCCGGTTCCGTTAAATCCATCGCGCAGGTTTCGCCTGCACTTACACGGGGGAGATATTTGCTCTTCTGTTCTGCATTTGCAAATTCATTGATGGTTTCTGCACAGTCCTGCAAACCCCAGATATTTTGTAAACCGGCATCCGCCCTGGCTACGATTTCAGCAGCCATGATAAAAGGTACGATGGGGAAATTCAGGCCGTTGTACTCCCGGGGAAGAGAAATCCCGTTTAAGCCGGCTTGATTGATAATGTCAATGTTTTGCTGTGTTCCCGCGGCATACTGAACGTGGCCGTCCACGACCTGAGGACCTTCGTTGTCTACCGATTCCGCATTTACAGCAACGACTTCCCCGCAGATATCCCCTACAATTTCTAATACTTTGTCATAATTGTCCAGTGCATCTTCATAATCCCGGGGAGCATTTTCGTATTTTTCTGCCTCCGTATAATTCCGTTCTTTTAAACCTACGATTTTTTCCATCAGCGGATGACCGAGATGAAATTTTATATCTTCATTATCTGTGTAAAAATTTGCCATATGTAAAATTTTAATGAAATTAAAACTGAATGTATAGTATGGTTTATGGAAATAAACCCTTTATACACATGTTTATTTACTATTTTTCTTATAGTACTGAATCATTTTGGGAATCACTACATTTAAATCGCCCGTAATGACATAATCAGCAAATTTGTTTATCGGAGCATTTACATCTGTATTAATTGCAATTACCATGGCAGATTCTTCCATTCCGGCGGTATGTTGAATTTGTCCGGAAATACCGCAGGCAATGTATAATTTAGGACGTACTGTTGTCCCCGTTTGCCCGATTTGACGTTCGTGCTCGCAGAAACCGGCATCTACCGCTGCACGCGATGCTCCCACTTCCCCTCCTAATACCTCGGCAAGCTCGTGAAGCAACTGGAAATTTTCTTTGGAACCCACTCCGTAACCTCCGGCGATAATAATGGGGGCCGCTTTCAGGTTTACTTTGGATTTTTCCATGTGGCGTTCGATGACTTTTACGACGAAGTCTGTCTCGTCAACATAACGGGAAACATCTATTTTTTTAATTTCTCCCTGATGGTTCGGATTATAGATTTCCTTTTTCATTACCCCTTCCCGGACCGTTGCCATCTGGGGGCGGCATTCCGGATTAACGATGGTGGCAACAATATTTCCTCCGAATGCCGGACGTATTTGATAGAGAAGATTTTGATACGTTTTTTGAGTTTTGGGATCATTGTAATCTCCGATTTCCAAACTTGTGCAGTCGGCTGTCAATCCGCTATGAAGGGCAGAGGAAACCCGGGGACCTAAATCCCGTCCGATGCTGCTTGCTCCCATAAAAGCAATCTGAGGTTTTTCTTCTTTAAAAAGATTTACCAGTACAGAGGTGTGGGGAAGGGTCGTATAGGGAGATAACCTTTTATCGTCACCGACCCATAAGACATCTACTCCGTAAGGGAATACCTGCTTGCCGATCTCTTCCAGCCCGTGTCCCAAAGCAACAGCTTCTAATTTTACACCTAATTTATTGGCAAGAGTACGTCCTTTAGTCAGTAATTCCAGACTGACATCAGCGACAACACCCTCTTCTATTTCGCAATATACAAATACACTGTTCATAATTTAAATTTTGGATGTTAGATTTCAGATACCTTATTGTACAAAATAAAGTCATTCTAAAACCATCAATATAATTCATTGCAGTTTTTCATTTTTTCCTGTTGAAAAATGATTTTCTGTCGTCTGTTATCTTTATCCGATAGTATGATTCGTAATCAATTCCTTCATCATGTCTTCGATGTCGGTATCGGATGCCGTCAGTACCTTTGCTTCTTTAGCCTGGAATACTACACTTTCAATATTCTTTACTTTTGTAGGAGAACCGCTTAATCCTAAATCTTTCGGATCGCTTTCAATATCGTTGACACTCCATTCTGTAATTTTCAGATAAGGTCTTTGGTCAGCCAAAGTAAAATAATCTTCTCCGGCATTTTGAGCTTCAGAGGTTGCTTTGGCATACTTGTATTTCAGTACACGGCGGGCATTCCTTGGACGGCAGGGAGCTGCTGAACCGTTTACTGTCACTACGCAAGGTACGGGACATTCTACCAGCTCAATACCCCTTTCCAGCCGTCGCCTGATCGTTATTTTCCGGAGATCGCAGGAGAGGATTTCTTCTGCGTATGTCACCTGAGGTAAAGCCATTTTTTCAGCCACTTGCGGGCCTACCTGAGCCGTATCCCCATCGATAGCCTGACGTCCGCAAATGATTAAATCAGGCTTCAAATTCCGTAAAGCACAAGCCAGAGCATAAGAAGTCGCTAATGTATCCGAACCGGCAAAAGCCCTGTCCGACAACAGATAGCCTCCGTCGGCTCCCCTGTACATGGCTTCCCGGATAATCTCTGCAGCACGTCCCGGGCCCATCGTGAGAATGTGTACAGTTGTACCTTCAATGTTATCTTTTATTCTCAATGCCTGTTCCAGAGCATTCAGATCTTCAGGGTTAAAAATGGCAGGTAAAGCTGCCCTGTTTACAGTTCCGTCAGCCTTCATTGCATCTTTTCCCACATTTCTCGTGTCGGGAACCTGCTTCGCAAGAACAACGATTTTTAGTCCTTTCATGTGTAAATTTTTAAGTTACAACAGTCGCAACGGTTATAACAGTTACAACAGTCTGTTTGTTAATATTTATTTGAATTTATTTTATTATCCTCTTAAAATCCGGTAAAGATAATATTTTAAAGTAAAAAGTGAAAAGCAAATTATAAAAATAAGGGCTTCTACATTTGTTTGTTAAATGTAAAGCCCTTATTGTCAGTAAAATATGCATTAATATCCGCCAGGCTTCTCCGAAATGGAGTAAACTGGGCAGATTCCAGTTATTATATATTTTCCTGAGCGAATTTTCTGCCTGCATGTAAGGCTTTTAAATTCATTTCAACCACAGCATCCCCTTTCCGTTTAAAAATAGAACAGATTCCTTCTTCCAGGTAGTCAAAAGGAATTTCGATAAAAGGAGAAGCGGCACCTAGCATTACAAAATTGCTGGCTCTCGTTTGGCCTGTCTCTTCCTTGGAAATCTGATCTGCATCGATGATAATCCGGTGAGGCAGATTTTTTAAGGTTTGCAATAATACTTCGAGATCCGGATAATTCGGAATATTAATGAGAGGAGTTGAATTGGTAACGACATATCCGCCTTCCTTCAGATAAGGTAAATAACGTAAGGCTTCCATCGGTTCTACGGATAATATGATATCTGCTTTCCCTTTGGCGATGAGATCGGAAAAAATAGGTTTGTCTGAAATCCGCATAAAAGACTGAACATCGCCTCCTCTTTGGCTCATTCCGTGAGTTTCGGCCTGTTTCATGTATAAATTGTTATTTAATGCTGCCGATCCTAATGCTGCTGCTATCGACAAAATTCCTTGTCCGCCGACTCCGGCTAAAATTATGTTTGTTTTCATATTGCTTTTGAATTTAAAGTCAGAAAAAGTTTACTTGTCAGTTCTGACCGAACTGTTAAATTACTTTTTCATTTTTGTTTTTTCCCTTCTCTGCGTGCTTTTTGGATACAAATCCTGCGGGGGATGATTACAGATACCCCTTTGTATTCAATTTCTTCCCGGATGATCCGGCACAATTCTTCGTGATTTTTAGGTACCGGATTGAGAACCCGTATGTGCTGGGGATCAACCCCTATGCCTTGACAAATGGATTCAATTTTACCCAAAGCAGCAGAATCTTGTCCTCCCGTCATCGAAATCGATTCGTTGTCTGAAATGATAATGGTGATAGGAGAATGTTCGTTTACAGCATCCAATAAGCCGGTCATTCCGGAATGTGTGAATGTGGAATCCCCTATAACAGCTACAGCCGGATATAAACCTGCGTCAGAAGCACCTTTTGCCATTGTTATGGAGGCTCCCATGTCTACACAGGAGTTAATGGACTGGAAAGGAGGAAGAGCCCCTAAGGTATAACAGCCGATATCTGAAAATACATGCCCTTCTCCGTAGGTAGAAAGTACTTCATTCAAAGCTTTATAGACGTCTCTGTGACTACAACCCACGCAGAGGGCAGGGGGGCGTGGAACTACAATTTCCGGTACTGCAGCCCCTTCTTTTACCTGTAATCCCAAAGCTTGGGCCAGCAGATCGGGGTTTAATTCCCCGTCCCGGGGGAGGGTATTGTCCAGGCGGCCGGTGATGCGTTTATCTCCCGGATAGCCTTTTAACAGTTCTTCAATGAGGGGATAACCTTCTTCCACGACCAGGATGCGTTCACATTCTGATAATATCTTTTTTACCGATTTCCGGGGCAAAGGATATTGACATATTTTCAATAAAGGATACGGGCATCCTGTCTCGAAATTTTCCATGACATAATTATAGCTGATTCCGCAGGTGATAATGCCTAACGATTTGTCCGGTCCATCTGTATAACTATTGAAAGGGGAGTTATCGGAAGCTTCTTTGAAATCGGCCTGCTTATTTAATAATAAGCGGTATTGTTTTCTGGCTATAGCCGGAAGCAATACAAACTGGCGTTTGTTATCCGGCAACCGAAGATGGTTTTCGGGCAAAGCTTCGTTTATTGACACCCCGGCCCGGGAGTGGGCGAGGCGGGTGGTAATCCGCAGTAACACCGGACTTCCGACAGTTTCCGAC
>JAEXFF010000027.1 GCA_023400335.1 Bacteroidota bacterium | reverse complement strand
TTATTGGGGTAAAGATATTAAAAAAAAATATATTTCAAAATAAATCCGTTTCAATATTTTGAATATAGACAAGTCTCTCCCGGACTTTTCAGGTAGCAGACAATCTCTGAAACACTACCTGCAATTTTATATAGCTTTTCGTAAACCGGAGCAATAAATCCGTTTCCGGCAGATTCATTTATAAAAGAAAAGAAGGAATCATAGAATCCGTTAATGTTAAAAAACAGCACCGGTTTAGTATGCATTCCCAACTGTTTTAAAGTGATAACTTCAGTAATTTCTTCTAAAGTTCCCCACCCCCCGGGCATAGCGATAAAAGCGTCCGCCATATCCCTCATTTTCTGTTTCCTTTCCTTCATGTCAGCCACCACATATAACTCTGTCAGGCCCGTTGCTGCCAATCCCCTTTCCTGTATACAAGCGGGGATCACTCCTTCCACTTTTCCTCCTGCTTTTAAGGCAGCCTGTGCCACTTCTTTCATCAGCCCGCAATTTGTACCCCCGTACACAATCTTCCAGGATTGTCCGACTATTTCTTCTCCTAATAAACGGGCTTGTTCAAAATACACAGGAGCCAAATGATCAGAAGACGCACAAAAAATACAAATATTCATTCAGGAAATAGATTAGGACTTTAGGCTTGCCGGCCTGCAAACCTAAAGTATATTAAAATTATGTATCTATAGTAGCATAAGTAGCATTCTGTTCAATAAACTGCCTTCTGGGCGGTACATCATCTCCCATCAGCATGGAGAATATCCGGTCTGCCTCCGCAGCATTCTCTATCGATACCTGACGCAAAGTACGGCCTTCCGGTGCCATAGTGGTTTCCCACAATTGTTCCGGATTCATCTCTCCCAAACCTTTATACCGCTGAATATGTAAATTGCTCTCTCTGCCTCCTCCCCATTCCTGAATCAGACGCAGCCGCTCTTCTTCATTCCAGCAATACCTTTGTTCTTTTCCTTTCTTTACCAGATACAAAGGAGGTGTGGCTATATAAAGATACCCGTGTTCGATAACGGACTTCATGTGACGGAAAAACAAGGTCATAATCAGAGTCGCAATATGGGCACCGTCGACATCGGCATCCGACATAATAATGATTTTGTGATAACGGATACGGTCCAAATCTACTCCCATACTGTCTTCCTCTGTCCCTGGGGTAATTCCTAAAGCTTTAAAGATCATGACAATTTCATCACTTTCATATACCCGGTGACGCATGGCTTTCTCCACATTGAGGATTTTTCCCCTCAACGGTAAAATAGCCTGAAACTGACGATCCCTTCCCTGTTTAGCCGATCCGCCTGCAGAATCTCCCTCGACCAGAAATATTTCGCAATTAGCAGGATCATTATCTGCACAATCCGCTAATTTCCCGGGTAATCCAGAACCGGAAAGTACCGATTTACGCTGTACTAAATCCCTCGCTTTACGGGCAGCATGCCGGGCCGTAGCAGCCAGGATTACCTTATCGACAATTGCCTTGGCATCTTTAGGGTGTTCTTCCAAATAATTCGATAATGCAGCACTTACCGCCTGAGATACAGCAGTCCCCACTTCTGTATTCCCTAATTTTGTCTTGGTTTGCCCTTCAAACTGAGGTTCCTGAACTTTTACGGAAATGACAGCAGTCAGGCCTTCCCGGAAATCGTCCCCGCTTATGTCAAACTTTAATTTCGATAACATCCCGGTAGTATCGGCATAATTCTTTAAAGTCTGGGTCAGTCCTCTCCGGAAGCCAGCCAGATGCGTACCCCCCTCCTTCGTATTAATATTGTTTACATAAGAAAAAACATTTTCCGTAAAGGAAGTATTATAATGTAAAGCCACTTCTATGGGTATTCCATTCTTTTCCGTATTGATATCAATCGTATTCTCGATTAATTTTTCCCGGCTGGCATCGATAAATTCAACAAACTCTTTTAAACCATATTCCGAATAAAAGACCTCATGCCGGGGCTGATTAGTTTCCGGATCCAATTCCCGCTTGTCTGTCAGCGACAAACGAATCCCCTTATTTAAATAGGCTAGTTCCCGCAAACGGGTAGCCAGGGTGTCGTATTTGTACTCCGTAACATAAAAGATAGATTCATCCGGTTTAAATGTAATTGTAGTCCCTGTACGGTCGGTCTCACCTATGATCTCTACGTCCCCCTGCGGACATCCTTTACAAAATTCCTGCCGCCACACTTTTCCTTCCCGGTATATTTCTGCAACCAGCTTATCTGAAAGCGCATTTACACAGGAAACACCTACTCCATGCAACCCACCGGATACTTTATAAGAATCTTTATTAAATTTTCCTCCGGCATGTAATACAGTAAGCACTACCTCCAGGGCAGACCTGTTCTCTTTGGCATGCCGGGCTGTCGGAATTCCCCGTCCGTTATCACGTACGGTAATGGAATTATCCTCATTAATAAATACTTGTATATGATCACAATATCCAGCCAACGCCTCATCAATAGAGTTATCTACCACCTCATATACCAAATGATGCAAACCGTCCGTATTCACATCTCCGATATACATAGAAGGACGTTTTCTTACGGCTTCCAAACCTTCCAATACCTGGATACTATCCGCAGAATATTCTTCCTGTTCCGTTTTCACTTTTTCTTCTTCGCTCATATGATTATATTAATTATTTTCTTTCTGGTTTCCAAAACCGTTTTTCCAAAAACATACAAATATAATCATTTTCCCCCGAAAAAACAGCTTTTTAAGTCACAAAATCCACTCGAAAAAGGCATACATCTCCTTCTCCAAACTCGTTTTCACCGGACAAATCCGATCTTTTTACTTACTAAATAAAAAAATTCTGAAGAATTTCTGCTTTCCGGAAAAATTCCCTTTCCGCATTTATTCTTCAGAATCTACTCAAAAAACTGAAATCTCTATTTATTTTATTGCTATTACCCCATCTTCAAATTCAACTATCTCCGGCTTCGTCTCTTTATATTGAGGCATTTCCATGCCTACAGAAGCATTTATATAAGTCGGATCACATATAACATAATGAAGTCCCTTATGGGTCAATGCATCCCCTTCTACAGCTATATCTTCGAAGTATACAGCTGTCGCCACATGACCGGGGTAATCCAAACCGACCACTTGCAGGCCTGTCAAATTCCGCACTAAGCGCGCAAAAAAGGCAGCCCTGTCTTCACAATCACAATAAGGGTAGGCTAACACCTCTTCCGGATAAAAATACTTTTCTTTGCCGAACTGCTCCTCATCTGTTTGGTATTCAAAGGAAGTCTGCACAAAATTCAATAAGATTCCGACAAATTCCGGTAAAGAATACTTCGCACGAATATCTCTGAAGTAGTTTAAAATTGCTTCTTCCGTTTTTTGAGGAAGAGGAGCCGCAAAATATACAGGCAGATCCGTCAAAGGCATATCACTGTAAAAAGCGATATTTGCTAAATTGTATGGCAAAGTAATTTGTATTTCCGGAAATTTTTTCAATTTCAACTCTCTCATTTTCCAGGCATCCCCGATATTCAAAGGAACAGAAAGATGTAAATCCACTTCTTTTAAATCCTTATCTGCTACCGTTTTTCCGTAAGTATAAAGTCCGTTAAGCTTATTTTTCCCAATATAATAGTATTTTTTACCCTCTAAAACAAAATAGGAATGTTCGTATACCTTCGTGGAAAAAGCCATTAACAGGCATAACTGCTCCTGAGAACGTCCGATCCTAACGTCTAAGCCCTGCTGGCGAAGCATAAAGAAACAAAATAATAAACGGTCATTTTCATTCTCAAACAATTTCTGAGCGACAGCTTCCGTCAAACGGTACATTCCCCAGTCATTTAATCCGAAAACCTGGGCACGGGCCTGTAA
>JAEXFF010000382.1 GCA_023400335.1 Bacteroidota bacterium | reverse complement strand
AAATTGTCCTTTCTCTGCAATCCGGGTACGGGACAATAAATTTATCTTTTCTTTGGGGCTCTCTGTAATTATATTGACAACTCCTCCCATAGCTTCCGAGCCATAAAGTGCGGAAGCCGATCCCTGTAAAACTTCAATTCGTTTCACCCGGCTCAGATCAATCCGCTGTAAATCCGTATTTCCGGATATATCCCCTGCCACTTTATGGCCATCAACCAATATTAAAATATAGTCGTTCTGCAGTCCATTCATCGTCATATAATCTCCCATAGCATTCGTAGAAAAATTGAACGACGGATTCATCATTCGTAAAGCCTCGTCAATTTTTACAATACCCGCTTTCTGAATCTCCCTTCCGGAAATAACTTCTATCGGTACAGGCGAATCCTTTAACCGATGATGTGTCCCCGTACCGGTTATTACTACCTGATTGAGATTTATCGGTGAAGCCGACATCTCAAAAAACAGATTTTCATTACTACGATCGACTTTTTTACGGACAGTTTCATAACCCGTAAAGGAAACCCGTAATACATACTCTCCCGCCGGAACATCCTTTAAAAGAAAAGTTCCATCACTATCAGTAGCCGTCCCCAGCGTAGTTCCTTCCAAACGGACATTCGCTCCGGACAGAGCCCTCCCGTTTACAGCTTGTACAACTTTGCCCCTGAACGTCAATTGCGCCCAGAGATCACATACGGCAAACAACATTACTGCTGCCAGCACACACAACTTTTTCATTAAAATGATTCATTTAGCGTTAATAATAGTAATCCTGACCCCGAAAATACTCTATTATCTGTGTTACACCCTGGCAGGTCTCCTGACTAAGCCTTGAAAAGCAACCTTCCCATCTTCGCGCGTAGACAGTGGTGTAAGACACTTTTCATCATAAAAGGCATCACAGTAGCGGGCACTGTTCCGGATTCCAACCGGATTCCCTTTTAAACGGCAGATGCACATCTGCCTGTTTACCAAAGCGTGCGCAAATATATAAAGTTTTATTAATATATACTAATAAAAATTCAAAACTTATTATTTTTCATTTTACCTCTTCCTTTACATCCCCATACTTCTTTCGCGGACAGAAACTGAATATAAAATGTTCACAAGTTTTTCCTCTAAGGGGATAATCTAATCAAAAACAGTTATCAAATCACCGGACATTTATAAATTTTCAAAAAGAGTAGGCGACTCCTTTCACAGAAAACTTCTAAAATTTTATATTTGCAAAAAATAAAATCAAAAATCTTATAGCACTCTGCGAAATGCCTTCTCTTTGTCCGTCCTCAAACAAATCCCATTTCCTTATCGGGGCCACTTCTTCCGGATGCGGGAAAACAACTTTAACCATCGGTTTGCTACGTGCGATCAAGAAGCGGGGAGTAAGTGTACAACCGTTTAAATGCGGTCCGGATTACCTGGATCCGAAGCACCATGCTATCGCAGCAGGCAGAAATTCCTTCAATCTGGATTCTTTTATGTCTTCGGACAAACATATTAAAAACCTTTATTCGTTCTATAGTCGACAGGCAGATGTATGTGTAACAGAGGGAGTTATGGGTTTATTTGATGGATATAAAGCTATGCAGGGCAGCAGTGCCGAAATAGCCGGTATACTGGATCTGCCGGTGATATTGGTTATCAATGCCCGTTCTTCGGCCTATTCTGTCGCCCCCCTTCTCTATGGATTTAAACATTTCCAACCCCATATCCGGATTGTCGGAGCCATTTTCAATTTTGTCAGTTCCGTAACGCATTACGATTATCTGCGCCAGGCCTGTCGGGACGCAGGAGTAGAAGCTTTGGGATATCTACCGAAATGCCGGAATATCGAAATACCTTCCCGCCACTTGGGCCTGAACATCGATAACAGGTTTTGTCTGGACGAATTTGCGGACCGCGTAGCCCTGGAAATAGAAAAAACAATCGATATTGAAAGGCTGTTGGAAATCACTTCTTCTACTTGTTCTCCGTCCGGTATCGGCAGGGAAGAACCTGTCACCCCAGTACCCGGTATACGTATTTCTGTCGCTCGGGATGAAGCCTTCAATTTTATTTATCCGGAAAATATACGGTCGCTGAAAAGATTCGGGGATATCACTTTTTTCAGCCCGCTTCGGGATACAGTACTTCCTCCTTCCGATTTTATCTACCTTCCGGGCGGATACCCGGAACTATATCTGCCCGATCTGAGTGATAACAAAGAAATGCGCAATGCGATCTATGCCTATTGCCAATCCGGAGGACACGTACTGGCCGAGTGCGGAGGGATGATGTATTTAGGCAATTATATTGCGGATCCCAACGGGAAAAAGTTTCCCATGTGCGGTTACTTACCTCAGGCCGCTACAATGGAAAATATGAAACTGAAATTAGGGTACCGGAAAATTATTCACAACGGACAGGAATGGAGAGGCCATGAATTTCATTATTCCCGTATTATTCCTGGATCTGTTCCATCACTTCCCCATACTCAGATATATAACGCACAAGGAAGTGAAGTAGATACCCCCATCTACCGTTTTAATCAGGTAACAGCAAGTTATATCCATTTTTATTGGGGAGAAAAAACAGATTTAATTTCCGCTATTTTAACGTAAAGTAGAATATATATAGTCCATATCCATAGCATCTCTGACATGCCGGGCGAGCCTATCGTATTGTTCCTGCTTGAAGGACATATAATCAAAATGCTCGCAACGCTGCTGCGTTAAACCAGCAGCCAAATCGTTCAGAACGACGGCATGATCCAATATACCGTGTATATAACTTCCCCAACACCTCTCATCCAGATAAAAACCATCCCTTTCCCCTGTTTCCAAAGTATTCAGGCTCCGGCTTAACACCTCTTTCAATTCTCCTTCTTTTCCGATTTCTTCAGTTCTTCCCATATGAATCTGATACCCCTCACACCATTCTTCTCCTCCTTTATACCGGAAACGGCTCTGACAGGTGGTTTTCTCTTTTTCCATCACCGTTACTAAAGGAAATAGACCTAAACCGGGTACCATACCGATTTCCCCTTCAATCTGATCCGGATCTTCTACCCGCACCCCCATCATCTGATAACCTCCGCAAATTCCTACGACTTTTTTACCTGCTTTATAAGCCTGTACAACGGCTTCAGCAATCCCATTCGCCCGGATATTCATTAAATCAGCTATGGTATTCTTCGAACCGGGTAAAACAATAATATCGGCTTTTTGAATCTCTTCCACATTATTGGTGTAATACAAATGGAAACGTTTATCCTGTTCCAAAACGCTGAAATCTGTAAAATTGGATATCCTCCGTAATAATACCACAGCCACATTGATTTTACCGGAAAGAGCATGCACTTTCTTCTGTTCTAAAGCTACGGAATCCTCTTCTTCTATCTGTATATCTGTAAAATAAGGCAGTACTCCCACTACCGGAATACCTGTCAATTTCCGGATCAATTCCCGTCCTTCCTCAAATAAAGACACATCTCCCCGGAATTTATTCACGATTATCCCTTTTATCAATTTCCGCTCTTCCTCCGGTAATAACATCACCGAACCATATACCGAGGCAAAAACACCGCCCCTATCGATGTCCGCTACTAAATACGTCGCCGCCCCAACTTCCCTGGCCATACGCATATTGGTAATATCCCTTTCCCGTAAATTCAATTCAGAAATACTGCCCGCACCCTCCAGTACAACCGGATTATATTTCCCGGCTAAACGCCTATAGGCCGCCAAAGCTTCCTGTAGCAAATAATCTTTGTTTCTACTGCGGAAATATTCTCGCGCGCTCATATTTCCAACAGGCCGTCCGTTTAAAATTACTTGTGAACTTTTGTCATTCGTCGGTTTTAATAGTACCGGATTCATATCCGTATGGGGGGGTATTCCACAAGCTTCAGCCTGTACAGCCTGCGCCCGCCCAATTTCTCCCCCTTCCGGAGTCGAATAAGAATTCAACGACATGTTCTGCGCCTTAAAAGGAGCCGGAGTATATCCATCCTCCCGGAATATCCGGCAAAAAGCTGTATTAATTACACTCTTACCTGCATCCGAACAGGTACCGACAAACATAATCGGTTTCAGCCCGCTCTTTTTCCTATGCTGCAAAGAAACTGTCATTTATTTTTTTTATAAGTAAAAGATTTCCATTTTTCCTCTATACCGCCCTCCCTTTGCATGGCCACCCTCGCCATCACAAAAAAAAGATCGGAAAGCCGGTTGAGGAATATTAAAATTTCAGCAGGTAAACCATCCTTTCTGTCCAAAGTCCATAAATGCCTCTCTGCCCGTCGGGCAATAGTACGGGCTAAATGACAATGGGCAGAAACCAAATTTCCCCCGGGAAGTATAAAATACCCTTCCTCCTGTATCTCTTCCGACAAACGATCAATCCCCGCTTCACAAAACGTCACCAATTCCGGCGGCAAAATATTAGGATTTTCCCCTCTGATTTCCGAAGGAGTAGCCACCTGCGACATGACAAGCATTAAATTTTTTTGAATCTCATGCAGAAAACTTTGCCATTCATGCCCCTCTCCCAGAAAAGAACGGACAACTCCTATGGCAGCATTCAATTCATCTAAAGTTCCATTCGCTTCAATCCGGATGTCATCTTTATCCACCCTCCCTCCTCCATGAATACGGGTAGTACCCTTATCGCCAGATTTTGTATAAATTTTCATGTCTGCTCTGTTTATGCTGACAAAGATACCATTTCTCAGAAATGAAAATACCAATCGGATAAAAAATACAATCAGCATTTTATTTTTCTTTTCATCGGATAAGAGCATCGGCTTATTTACTATTTTCAGAATCTCTTTTAATAAAAACTATCACAATCTT
>JAEXFF010000367.1 GCA_023400335.1 Bacteroidota bacterium | reverse complement strand
ATTTTAGTACCGACTTATCCGATGATTGGAAACTACGGTGTACCTCAGAGCTCTTATCAAGAAGGTTTACCTCAGTTTTTCGAGTCGGATAAAATACATTGTACAGCGCTTATCATTTCCGATTATTCATTTGAATACAGTCATTGGAATTCTCAGAAAAGTCTCGGACAATGGTTGAAAGATCAGAAAATACCGGGACTTTTTGGTATAGATACACGAGCTTTAACAAAGAAATTGAGAGAGTACGGAGCAATGTTGGGAAAAATAGTTTTTGCAGATCAGGAAACAGATTTTTATGATCCTAATTCAGAAAATATTGTAGCTCAAGTTTCTACTCCGGAAATTAAAGAATACGGAAAAGGCAAATATAGAGTGGTATTAGTGGACTGTGGGGTTAAATACAATATTATTCGGTGTTTGTTGAGGAGGGATATTACTGTGAAAAGAGTCCCCTGGAATTATGATTTCAGTAAAGAAGAATGTGATGGTATTTTTTTATCCAACGGACCCGGAGATCCTGCACAATGCGGAGAGACAATAGAGAATATCAAAAAAGTATTGGAAGGGGATATTCCGGTAATGGGAATTTGTCTGGGAAATCAATTGATGGCCAGAGCTGCCGGGGCGGATACCTATAAATTAAAATATGGACATAGGAGTCACAATCAACCTGTTATGCGACCAGGCCAATCACGTTGTTACATTACTTCACAAAATCATGGATTTGCTATTGATGATAAAACATTACCCGCAGACTGGGAACCTCTTTTTGTCAATGTAAACGATGGTACCAATGAAGGTATATGTCATAAATATAAACCTTTCTTTTCTGCCCAGTTTCATCCGGAGGCTTGCAGTGGACCGGTAGATACAGAGTATCTTTTTGACCTTTTTGTAGAAAAGATGAAAGAGAGAAAAGCAGGTAAATGAGTGAATTAGGAGAAAGGTTTGATTTTATCATTTAAAGTTCGAATGGAAATGAAAGAAATAAATAAAATATTATTACTGGGATCGGGTGCATTGAAAATAGGAGAAGCCGGAGAGTTTGATTATTCCGGTTCACAAGCGTTGAAAGCGATCAGGGAAGAAGGCAAATATAGTGTGCTCATTAATCCGAATATTGCCACTGTCCAAACGTCGGAAGGAATAGCCGATAAAATTTATTATTTGCCAGTTACTCCGGAATTTGTTGAGAAAGTGATTGAAAAAGAACGTCCTGATGGGATTCTTCTGTCTTTTGGAGGCCAGACAGCTTTAAATTGTGGAGTTGCTTTATATAAGAGTGGGGTACTTGAAAAGTATGGAGTAGAGGTTTTAGGAACTCCTGTGCAGGCTATTATTGACACCGAAGACCGGGAGATATTTGCTGGAAAATTACATGAAATAGAAGTAAAGACTCCACGTAGTATAGCTGCTAATAATATGCATGATGCTATAGAAGCAGCCGGGGAATTGGGATTTCCTTTGATTATACGTGCAGCTTATACCTTAGGGGGGTTGGGTTCCGGGTTTTGCTCTGATATGGAAGAATTAAAAAAATTAGCTGGTAGTGCTTTCTCTTATTCTCCTCAAATATTGGTGGAAGAATCCTTAAAAGGATGGAAGGAAATAGAATATGAAGTCGTAAGGGATCAATATGACAATTGTATTACTGTATGTAATATGGAAAACTTTGATCCTTTAGGGATACATACCGGAGAAAGTATTGTGGTGGCTCCTTCACAGACGTTAAGCAACAGTGAATATCATAAACTCAGGCAAATCGCGATAAAAATAATCCGGCATATCGGTATTGTAGGAGAATGTAATGTTCAATATACATTGGATCCTAATTCTGAAGATTACCGGGTAATAGAAGTAAATGCTCGCTTGTCACGTTCCAGTGCTCTGGCCTCTAAAGCAACAGGATATCCTTTGGCTTTCGTTGCGGCAAAACTAGCGATGGGTTATGGATTACATGAAATAAAAAATTCAGTTACGAAAGTTACGACTGCCTGCTTTGAGCCTGCTTTGGATTATATTGTCTGTAAGATTCCGCGTTGGGACTTAAATAAATTTGAGGGGGTATCGAAGTTAATTGGTTCTTCGATGAAGAGTGTAGGTGAAATTATGGCCATTGGAAGAACATTTGAAGAAGTAATTCAAAAAGGGCTTCGTATGGTAGGCCAAGGAATGCATGGATTTGTGGGTAATAATAAGAAAGTAAAAAATATAGATGAAGAGTTAGTACATCCTACAGATGCCCGTATTTTTGCTATAGCTGCAGCTTTCGATCAAGGTTATTCCGTAGAGAAAATTCACGAAATGACGAAAATTGATAAATGGTTCCTGGTACGGTTGGAAAATATTCATAAATTGAAAAATGAATTAAATAAATATACAACAGTGAGGGGAGTAACTCCTGCTATGCTCAAAAAGGCAAAACAGATGGGTTTTTCAGATTTCCAGATAGGACGCTTTACGATTAAAGACGATACTTTAACTGCTCATCAGAAAATGTTAAAGGTTAGAGAATATAGAAAAGAACTGGAAATTACTCCTTGTATTAAGCAAATTGATACTTTAGCAGGTGAATATCCGGCGAAGACAAATTATTTGTATGCTACTTATAATGGAAACGAAACGGATATCACATATGAACGGGACGGGCGCTCTGTGATTGTACTGGGGTCAGGCGCATACCGGATCGGGAGTAGCGTGGAGTTCGACTGGTGTTGTGTAAGTGCGGTAAATGCGATCAAAAAAGCAGGATATCGTTCTGTTATGATTAATTATAATCCGGAAACTGTAAGTACTGATTATGACACCTGCGACCGGCTGTATTTTGATGAATTATCTTTTGAACGGGTGATGGATATCGTGGATTTGGAAGAACCGAAAGGAGTTATCGTTTCCACTGGAGGTCAGATCCCGAATAATTTGGCTATGAGGCTTTACGGGCAACATGTAAATATTTTAGGAACTTCTGCTTTATCTATAGACAGAGCTGAGGATCGTCAGAAATTTTCTTTTATGTGCGATCAGCTGGGGATCGACCAGCCCCGTTGGAGAGAATTAACCAGTATTGAAGACATTTACAAATTTATTGACGAAGTGGGCTTTCCTTTGTTAATTCGTCCTTCCTATGTTCTTTCGGGAGCAGCCATGAATGTCGTTTCTAACAAAGAAGAATTACTTCATTTTTTGGAATTGGCAGCAGAAGTTTCTAAGGATCACCCTGTTGTTGTAACAGAATTTGTTCAACAGGCTAAAGAAGTAGAAATTGATGCAGTGGCTCAGGAA
>JAEXFF010000323.1 GCA_023400335.1 Bacteroidota bacterium | reverse complement strand
CCGTCGTAATTTTTCTTCTTATTCCAGACAGATGGCTTTGATTCCGGCTTATATGAATAAATATTTTCAAACCAATAATTGTGTATTAATCTATCCCGTACAAATGGGCGTCGGGGAAGAAGAAACGGGAACTTTCCGGAGTATTTCAATGGTGCATAATGCAGAAGGAGAGGATTTAGCCAGTGTACTCCGGCGTTTGTTCAAAAGAAATAAATAATGTAATTTATTGATTTTTACAACTGCATGTGGTAAAATCTGTTTTATATTTAATCCGTATTTGACGGGTATTTGTTTTTTAATTCTATAACAGATATGCCTCTTTATTGATAGGGTAATATTTTCGTCTTTTATCTATACCGGACAAATGAATAAAACCGGCCGGAACTTATGCTCCGGCCGGTTTTATTTAGCTTAAATAAAATTATTGACGGCGGATTTTCAGAGCCTTAGCTGTTTCTGCAGCGGGAATATTCGATCCGTCGGAACGTTTATCGGTAAACTCTACTTTTCCTTCATAGTTTCCGGAGATTTTATAACCTTTGTCGGTGGTAAAATTGAGGACGAAACGATAACCTTCACTCACTTTCGAAATTGTCACCGTACCATCCGTAATACGGCCGTAAATCGATTCATAGTTGTCATTCCGTTCTTCGCAATATGTGCCTAAAGGAAGTACTATACCCATAAATTCTTCATCATAACCCGGCAGGAATGTACCCGGATCAGAGGTTGTAGAGGCGGTATAAGTACCTTCCTGTAGTTCCATCTGTTCAGATAATGCTGTCGAAAGATCAAGGGATACAAGATGTCCGGCCTTTGAAAGGTAATCGGATCCTTCGGATACCCTGGGTTCTACGTCGTAAAGATTTACTATACAATTATCAACGCGGGAAGTACCGTAGTATTTAGCCAGAGCACGTATAAAATTTAATCCGGTAATGTCTTTTTCAATCTGAGGAAGGCCTTCCGGTACTTTCGCCTTATTTTCGATATTTAATGTACCACTGTAACTGGCCGTGAATTCTTCGTCGGCTGTGGTTGTAAGATTGGCTGTGATTGTATAGTTGGTACCGATTAAATCAACTTCGATTGTTCCGGCTTTGAATTCAATTTTCGTGATTTTACCTTTACCGTTGTTGACCATACAAAAAGTCTTCTCCGGTGCAAAAGTATTCATACCGTAATTGGTGTTGTATCGGTAAGTACGGGCAGGAAGAGTGATGTTGTCAAGATTATAGGGGGAAAATTGATACAAGTCGAAGCTCATGGTACGTCCTGCGCCTACAGTTGTATATACACCGTCGTTCTCTGTCGTTTCTGCATCTGCCAGTACGAAATGGTATTCAGCATAACCGGTTTCATGGATATCTCCGTAATAGGCACCGGCCACTTGACGATCGAAGACGGCAGGACCGCTGATTATAGCGTCTGTCGTCATCTCGATAAACTGAACCTCAGAAAATACCTCTTTGTTTGCTGCAGCTACTGCAATCACGTAAGTAGTGTTTGCATTCAATTCCCCAACCGCCACTTCTCCGGCCTGAACAATTGCCGTCCCGTTTTTGATGATTTCTTCAGCATTCGGTAAAAGCATCTGCGCATCGGTTTTTCCCTTGCAAATATAAGCTGCTTTTTCGGCATTGGTCAGCGTTACATTGAATGTAAGTGTATCTGTTCCAGTCGTACCTTCCGTCAGCGTAACGACTGGTACGGGGGTCGGTGTCAACGTACTCATTTCGATGGATTCCATTTTCCCAAAAAGATCTTCCCGTTCTGCAACGGCTGAAATACGGTAGGTTGTACCGGCCTTCAAGTCTTTGATTAAAACAGTGTCGGATACGGACAGGGATTTCCCGGAAGCAAGTATATACGAAACACTTGGTACGGATGCACTGCTTTCCGTGTAAAGATAAGTGCATTTGTCTGCATCTTTGAGCTCAACTTCAAATTTCAGCGAATTTTGGGTGACTTCTCCGGCAGTAAGCGTTAAGGTCGGTTCTACAGGTGGGGTTTCTTCTGTTTTGTCATCGCTACATGCATTGAAGAAACAACTGCCTCCAATAATCAGGGCAATGATCCACGTGAAAGGTTTTTTCATCATAATCTGTGATTTTAGCCTGTAATTAATCGGCTTGTGAATGAATAATAGGTTTTGTTTTGTTGCTGTTACAGGACGAATGATATCGTTAGACAGGAAACGCAACAAATTTAATGTTTTCGTCGATAAATAATTAAAATTTATAAATTTATTTAAATGATTTGTTTCTTTGTCCGGAAAATTAGTAAAACGAATTCTAAAAGGACAAGTAAAGAAAAAGGGGAAAATATGGAAAGTGTAACTGATGTTCAGTAAAAAAATAAAAATTCTTAATTATAGAGGTAAAATAAATAAGGGGGCTACCTTCCCCCTTATCGGTATAAATTGTGATTTCCTCTTTAAAGACAGTTTTTGCGAATTAGCCTTTATTTGTCCAATACTTTCTTTATTTGTCGTTTTGCCAGGGTGAGGGGAGCAAGTGAACAAGGGCCGTTGATACATCCTCCATCACAGGCCATTACTTCCACGAATTGGGCTTCTGGCTTTTTTATCATGGTTTTTAACAGGGCTTGGTTTTTCTTATCCAATCCTTCTACGGCCATAGTAGTTACCTCATTCCCTACTGCATTGGTAATGGCATCGCGGACCCCTCCGGCTTGGGCAAAACCCCTTCCGTAACGGGTTACACCTTCATTGAGATCTTTCTCACTGCAATTGGCTACATTAATATCGTAAGCGACCATAAAAGCTCCTAATTCTTCAAAGCTCATCACATAGTCCACTTCCGTTACGGAATCTGCTTCGTAGCGTTTTGCCAGACAAGGGCCGATGAAAACAACTTCGGCTTCCGGATATTTTTCCTTGGCATAACGGGCAGCGTAGACCATGGGGCTGCGCGTGTCGGATACATACGGTTTGAGCATGGGCGCATGCTTATTTACCCATCCCGTATAAGCCGGACAACAGGAAGAAGTCATAAAAGAGGCTCCTTTTTCCATTCTTTCCCTTAGTTCTTCTGCTTCTTTACTGGCCGTTATTTCAGCTCCGAGCGCTACTTCAATGACATCATCGAAACCAATTTGTTTGATGGCGGATAAAATCTGTCCGGCCGAAGCATTGAATTGTCCGTAAATTGCCGGAGCAACGATAGCAATGATTTTTTTATTCGGATGTGTGATCGTTTTGTGTATATCAATGATTTTAGAACGTTCCATGATTGCTCCGTAGGGACAGGCCTGCATACATTTTCCGCAATAAATGCATTTATCCTTGTCGATATGCTCGATCCCTTCTTCGTCTTTGTCGATTGCTTTTACAGGACAAGCGTCCTGACAAGGTACCGGAGTATATACGATAGCATGGTAAGGACAAACTTTCTGACACAATCCGCAACTGACACAGTCTTCTGTACTAATGGAAGCTTTACCCCCTTTAAAAGAAATTGCCGTTTTGGGACAATTCATTACACAGGGACGCCCTTCACAGCCACGGCAAAGATTTGTAACCGCGTATTGGGACTGGATGCAGGCACTACAGGCTTCGTGTACTACTGAAAGAATATTTTCTTTGGTATTCTTATTCGCCATAGCCATACGGGCGAATTCCGATAAGTGAATCAGATCGATTTCTTCGTCTACGATATCAAATCCCAGTATGGAAATAATTTTGTGTTTTAAGATATAACGGTCTTTATGCACGCAGCATCTGACCGGCTTTTTGTTGCGGGGACGCATTTCTACCGGCAGATATTTCAGTTTTGTAACTAACTCATCATTTTTTAATAATTTTACAATTCTGATCAGTAACTCCCGTTTGGTGAGCATTGCAAAGTTATCGTATAACATATGATATCGATTTACAATTTATGATTTAGCTTTTCAGATAAAAACTGTTGTCTTTTGTTTTAAAGGCTCAAAGGTATGTAATTTCCACATCTTTCAGGAATTTTGTCTCTAATAAATATTTGATTTTCTTTACAACATTCCTGCGGATTTCCAATTCGACTGGCAAATTCGGGTCCTGATGTGCAATATTGATACAGGTACCTACGATAAAGGTTATCTGATCGCTGTTATGTAATAATTTGACCAGCTGCTCTGCGGCTCCTTCTGTTTGGGATTTCCCGGATTCTTCTCCGGAAAGAATCCGTTCTACCCGGCTCAATGTCAATATTCCTTCCGTAACCAGATCAATTCCTTCCATAGTGGAGAGAGGAGGCTCTTTTACAGAAGTTTGACAGGGAAGGGCATTTACAGAAACGTGTAGTTCCCGGGCCAGAATAGAGGCGGTTGTACCGCCGCAGATAACTTTTTTACCCCGGAATTCTTTTACCCGTATTGCCAGATAACTATCGTTCTGCGGATCATAAGGAGGACCGGTACATACCAACAAATTACGTGGAGTACGGTTATAGACGACACAACAACTGGCATCGTCTATTAAAGTATAACCATCATTTTTTTCAGCTTGAATGACAATGCGGCGGGATAAATCTTCAGCAGAAATACCGGGCTGGCGGAGAAGCAGGTTTTGAATATAGGCCTCAATTTCCGTTTCCCACCCGGCCGGAAGTTTCTCCGAACCCATTCCGGACTGACTTACTCCATC
>JAEXFF010000320.1 GCA_023400335.1 Bacteroidota bacterium | reverse complement strand
CCTGAATACCGGGTGATTCAAACATATTAATTCCTTTAATTGCATCTGCCAAAGCCACTTGCTGGGGAGTTGTAACCACGATAGCCCCTGTCAATGCGACCGTCTGTACCAATGTTAAATGAATATCACTGGTACCAGGAGGTAAATCAATCAGCATATAATCCAATTCCTCCCAAAATCCCTGCTCTACCATTTGCTTTAAGGCATTGGAAGCCATAGGTCCTCTCCATACCGTTGCTGAATCCGGTTCAACGAAAAATCCGATCGATAATAATTTCACCCCATACTTTTCTACAGGGACAATATATTCTTTTCCGTCTGCTTCTGTCATATAAGGCTGAGCCTCTTCACAACCGAACATTTTGGGAATGGAAGGTCCGAAAATATCGGCATCTACCAATCCTACTTTATATCCCTGTAAAGCCAAGGCAACTGCCAGGTTAGCCGCCACAGTGGATTTCCCTACTCCCCCCTTTCCGGAAGATACAGCTATAATATGGGAAACCTTTTCCAGAGACAAAGGCCTTTCCAAATCCTGCTGAAAAACAACCTCTATTTCCACCAGCTTAAATTCCGTTTTTTCCTGAAGGACAGACTCGCATTTCTTTTTTATCGTCTGTACAAAAGGATCATTCGCCTTCTGAAATACCAAACGAAATACAACTTTATTCCCTTCTATTTTAATTCCCTGTACCATATCCAGGGATACAATATCTTTAGAAGTACCGGGATACTTCACTTCTGATAATATATCACGTATCTGCTTCAATTGGTTTTGTAACATATCTTTAAAATTTATTCCGCTTTATCTTTGAAAAATATTCTGTTCTTTTCCATTCTCTTCAAAAAACAAAGATACAATTTTTTACATAGTTATTTCCGTTAAAAAAAAGGATTTATATAACCTCTTGTTTTTTTAACCGTATTACTCCTTTGTAGTCTATTTTTAATAAAAAACCGAATAATAATGAATACCCGCCATACATTTCACTTTCTAATTTGCCTGATAAGCCTGTTAATATTTATTGCTTGCGGGGACGATCCCAAGGATTCTAAAAATGAACTGCTGGAAGGGAGTTGGATCGTTCAAAACAAAACGATCAACGTATGGCCCAGGGTCGGAGAAGATGAAGCAGCGCTACGGGATTCCCTGTTAGATTATACTTTTTTCAATGAAGGTTCCGTTATTACCTTCCGGGAAGACAGTATACATCTGGTAATTGATTATATGGAATGGCAACGCCCTGCCGTCCTGCCTTACTCCTATCACAAAAATTACCTGAAAATTACTCCACCCAGTCAACTGCCTTTACTTCTGGAGGGAACGGTCGAGCTTCAAAACCCGGTGATGCAATTTACCCTTACGACAGAATCCTATATGTCGATTCTGCAGGTTTTACATCCTTCTTTTTACGATCGGATTCTGTCTGCAAATGTGAGTTATTTCATGCAACGGCAAAATTAAAGGCGGGTATTATATGTACGCAGTGCCCGCCTGCAATCTCCATAATCCGGACATACTTTTTTCACCAATGCCCAAAAAGCGGCAGAATGGTTTTTTTCCAAGGTATGACATAATTCATGTAAAATGACATAATCGATCAATTTATCCGGAAGCTTCATTAGTTTAATATTCAAGCTGATATGATCATCATGAGAACAACTTCCCCAATTGGAAACATTATTCCGAAACGACAAACGATTGTATTTAAATCCATATTTTCCGGCTAACAGACGAACGCGCTCCGGCAAAAGCCGCCGGCATTCCATTCTGTATATCTCCAGTAAAAATTTTTCAACAAACTTCTTTATGCCCGCGTATTCTGTCCCCCGGGGAATCCATAAAGTTATATAATTCCCTTCTATTTTATAGATTGGCTTTAATGTATCGGATTCAGCAACGTTCAAAACATGCATTTTCGTTTTTATTTCAGCCCCTATTTTCAAGCCTAAACCTGTCTCCTGTTCATACAATTTCATCCGTTCCCTGTTTTGCAGAATCCATTCTCTCTTTTCCACAAGAAAATTCTTTAACTGCCGCTTACTGACCCCGGAAGGTACATTTACCCAGACATCCTTTCCCGGAGCTACCCGAACCGTAAAAAAACGGATATGGGCACCCCTTCTCACCTTTATTTTACCAATACCCTCTATTTCAATATATTCCATATTTAGTCCCCCTCCAAAATAAAAGAAGCCGTAAACTAATTTTCCGGCTTCCTTTAGATATCTGCATTAAAAAAAATCAACATTCGGAAATAAAAACCGAACTCTCGGATCATAAAGAGGGTTTATTCGGCTTTTTTCACTGTTTCACTCAGTTCGGTAAAAGCTTGGTCCACACTCTTTAATAAATCATTAAAAATAGCATTATAATAGTTTTTAATCTCCTTCTTTTCCTGATTTTTTTTGCCTGCATTAATCCTGCCTCTCAAATCATTCCGGGTAGCAATAATATTTTTAACAATTTCACTGACCTGAGGATTACTTTTACCACTTACGATACTATAATTAAAACAGTCACCTATTACCGAAAATGTCAGATAATCTACATCTTTCTTTAATCTTCTAATACTTGCCATAGCGCATTTCGTTTAAATTTTCTCAAAAGTATAAAAAGCATTTGTGGGATACAAATTTTCCTTTTAATAAATTACGAAGGTTGATTTCTTCCCTTCCGTTATACAATTATAAACTCAGCCTATTCCTTTAGAACCCGTTTTTTATCTCTCCTATTTTGACACAATTAATTATTTATTTATTTTTGTTCAGTTAACTTCTTCATTCCAGGAAACAGAATGCAGTATATTAGCATTTTTTCTTTTTTATAAAAATATAATCTCAAAATTAAATCCTATGAAAAAAAATCAATTACACATAGGGATATGGGCATTTACTATGGTTTTTCTCTATGCCTGTTCTCCCAAAGAAGTACGTCAAATCCCAATAGAGGATTTTTTTAAAAATTCTGAAAAAACCTCTTATTCTATTTCTCCGGACGGAAAGTATTTTTCATACATGGCTCCCTATCAGAGTCGTTTAAACATTTATATTCAAGAAGTAGGGAGTGATACGGCAAAACGGATTACCCATGAAACGGAGCGGGACATTGCCGGATATTTTTGGGGAAATAATAATCGTATTCTCTATTTAAAAGATACGGGAGGAGATGAAAATTACCAACTTTTCGGTATTAACTTAGACGGAAGCGGTGCCAAAGCCTATACTGCAATACCGGGGGTACGGACGACCATTATTGATCCCCTGGAAGAGATCGATACTTTGATTATCATCGGTACAAACCAAAGGAATCCGCAAGTTTTCGATCCCTACCGGTTAAATCTGGAAACCGGAGAAATGACATTACTGGCTGAAAATCCCGGAAATATTCAGGGATGGATGACAGACCACGACGGGAAATTACGGGTAGCTTATGCCATCGTAGACGGAGTCAACACCCAGATCCTGTACAGAGAAACAGAGGCTGAACCTTTCCGTCCCGTTTTGACGACATCTTTTAAAGAACAGCTGGATTTTCAGATATTCACACCGGACAATAAACAGGTATATGCAGTATCTAATCTGGGACGCGATAAAGCAGCCCTGGTAATAGTAGATCCGTCTACTTGCGAGGAAATAGAAGAACTGTATGCCAACGATCGCTATGATATCGGGGGCATAAGTTATTCCAAAGCAAAAAAGAAAATTACCAATAGCGGCTATTTAGCACATAAAGGAGTTGTACGGCATTTCTTCGACAAAGATGCAGAAACCCAATATAACAGGATAAAAGCCCAGTTGCCGGATTACGAAATTGGAACAGCTGCCAGTAATAAAGCCGAAGATATGAAAATTATCTATGCCGCAAATGACAAAACGCGGGGGAGCTATTATTTTTATGACGTAAATAAAGATCAACTGACAAAAATTGCAGACCTGGCTCCCTGGATTAATCCGGATGAAATGGCTTCTATGATTCCTATTCAATATACCAGCCGCGATGGCTTGGAAATAGAAGGATACCTTACCCTTCCGGTCGGCTATACATTAAAAAATGCCCGTAATTTACCGGTAATCGTAAATCCGCATGGGGGGCCATGGGCCAGAGATACCTGGGGCTATAATCCGGAAGTCCAGTTTCTGGCAAACCGCGGTTATGCCGTATTGCAAATGAATTTCCGCGGTTCTACGGGTTATGGACGTAAATTCACAGAATTGTCTTATAAACAATGGGGACAAACGATGCAAAACGATATTACAGATGGCGTTCAATGGTTGATTGAAAACGGTATTGCCGATCCTTCTAAAGTTGCTATTTACGGAGGCAGCTACGGAGGATATGCGACTTTAGCCGGTGTTGCTTTTACTCCGGATTTATATGCTTGTGCCGTCGATTATGTGGGCGTATCCAATCTTTTCACATTTTTGAATACGATTCCCCCTTACTGGAAACCGATGCTGGACATGATGTATGAAATGGTAGGTCATCCGGTACAAGACAGCCTCATGCTGGCAAATGCTTCTCCTGTTTTCCATGCTGATAAAATAAAAGCTCCTTTATTTGTCGTGCAAGGTGCCAACGATCCCCGGGTGAATAAAGCAGAATCCGATCAAATGGTGGCAGCTTTAAAACAAAAGGGAGTAGAGGTCGATTATATGGTAAAAGAAAATGAAGGTCATGGATTTCACAACGAAGAAAACCGTTTCGAATTCTACCGGGCCATGGAAAAATTCTTTAATAAACACCTGAAAGAAGACAAAACGGAATAAACAGACTCTTTCATCATTCCTTACAGAATCCGGGTATTCTGTAAGGAATGAACACACTTCGCTGAGAGAGAAACATTCCTAACTCAAAAATTATAGTTTCCTTTACCAGCGGAATATTAATACCGTCTTCCGGCAAAAATACCGGTATAATATTTGTAAGACAACGACCCATCCTCCACTTTTTCCTCTTACTTACTTTAAATTTATGCGAACAAACCTTTAAAAACAAACCTTTCTGCCCTCCTATCCGCTTTCATTCAATAAGAAAAACAGATTAAAGTTAAAAATCACTGATTCCGCAAACTTAGTATAAGTTACAACGTTTAATCCTACGAATAAACCAATTAAACTAATACCTATTATGAAAACAATAAGAAGAATTTTGATTGTGGCGGGGATCGTTTTCACCGCGGTATTTCTTACAGCAGCCTGTAGCGATGATGACAAAAATGACCAAACGACAATTATCGGGACCTGGAATCTGGTAGAATCGAAAGCGGATGTAACTCCTGTGGCAACGGCAACTGAA